>JBAXOP010000007.1:0-39898 GCA_037133195.1 Verrucomicrobiota bacterium
GTCGATGGGCAGGTCACGGGCTTGGGTGGCACCGCAGCAAAGCACCACTGCATCGAAGTCGCGACGCAACCGCTCGGCGCTCCAATCCGGATCGGTGCCGACACTGATGCCGGTCATAAACTCGATGCCTTCCTCGCGCAGCAGGTTGACCCGGCGGCCGAGCACCTCGCGCTTATCGAGTTTCATGTTAGGAATGCCGTACATCAGCAAACCGCCGACACGGTCTTCGCGCTCAAGCACGGTCACACTGTGGCCCGCCTGGTTGAGTTGGTCGGCGCAGGCGAGGCCAGCCGGGCCGGAGCCGACGACGGCGACCTTTTTGCCTGTGCGTTTGGCGGGGATTCTGGGGGTCACCCACCCTTGGTCCCAGCCGCGGTCAATGATAGCGCACTCGTTATTTTTAATAGCCACGGGTGGCTTGATGACGCCGAGCACGCAGGACCCTTCGCAGGGAGCGGGGCAGACGCGGCCGGTGAATTCCGGGAAATTATTGGTTTTGTGGAGGCGTTGGAGGGCTTCCTTCCAGCGGCCGCGGAAAACGAGGTCATTCCATTCCGGAATGAGGTTATTGATTGGGCAGCCGCTGGCCATACCGGCGACCAAGTGGCCGGTGTGGCAAAACGGGGTACCGCAATCCATGCAGCGAGCGCCTTGTTCGCGCTGTTGTTTTTCGTCCGGGTGGATCTTGAACTCGTTCCAGTTCTTGATGCGATCGCGCGGCGCGGTTTCGGAATCGGTCTTCCGTTCCAGTTCCATGAATCCTGTTGGCTTGCCCATTGTCGTCGTAAGTTTGTTAGTTATGAGAAAAAAGGTCGAAGACACCAAACACAAGACGAGAGCTGATTTTGCTGTTTGCTTCGTCTCTTCTGGCGCGGGTCGTGAGGCTTTGGCTCTTCATCTTCATTTTCTTCTCTTGCGTCTTGTGTCTTCTAGTCTTGTGTCTTGCGTCTATCTAGTTCCCCCCGACGCGTGCGAGGTCATTGAGGTTTTCCTGGAAGGCGGCCATCGCGGCTTCGTCGCCGGTCAAACCTTGGGCCTCAACTTTCTTGAAGCATTCGAGCATGCGCTCGTAGTCGCGTGGCATAACTTTGAAGAACTTCGGAAGTTCGGCGTCCCAATGTTCGAGTAACCAAGCGGCTCGTTGCGAACCGGTGTGCTTGAGGTGCGCTTCGATGGTGGCATTGACCTTGGCGATATCCTCGTCATCCGCTTCGATCAACCGATAGAGGTTGACCATTTCCTTGTTGAGCCGTTTTTCAAATAGCCCGTCGATATCATAGACGTATGCCACGCCACCGGACATACCGGCGGCGAAGTTACGGCCGGTTTCACCTAACACGATTACCTCGCCGCCTGTCATGTATTCGCAGCCATGGTCGCCAATGCCTTCCACCACGGCGCTCACACCGGAATTGCGCACACAAAAGCGCTCGCCGGCGATGCCGCAAATGAATGCCTGCCCCTGGGTGGCACCGTAAAAGGCGACGTTGCCGATGATGACATTGTCGGCGGCCTTGAAGCGGGTGCCGCGCGGTGGATAGATAATGATTTTGGCACCGGACAATCCTTTACCCACATAATCGTTGGCATCGCCTTCCAATTCGAAGGTCATGCCAGTGGGAGTGAAGGCAGCGAATGACTGGCCGGCGCTGCCGCGGAATTTGAGTTCGACCGTGTCCGGTGGCAACCCCTTGCCGCCATGCCTGCGGGTGATTTCACTGCCGGTGATGGTTCCCACCACACGGTTCACATTAGTAATAGGCAACGCTATGCGGACGTTCTCACCACGCAATATCGCCGGTTCACACAGCGCCAGCAAGTGGGTGTTGTCCAGCGCTTGCGTCAGCCCGTGATCTTGCGCAACCTGGCAATAGGTGCCGACTCGGTCCACGACGTCGGGACGATGGAAGATTGTTGTTAGATCAATGCCCTTCGCTTTCCAATGATCGGTGGCCTCGGCAGTATCAAGACACTCGACGTGGCCGACCATCTCGTCGATGGTGCGGAAGCCACACTCGGCCATGATTTCACGCATTTCCATTGCGATGAAGCGCATGAAATTGACGACGTGCTCGGGTTTACCGGCAAAGTTTTTGCGTAATTCCGGGTCTTGGGTGGCGACGCCGACGGGGCAAGTATTTTTCTGGCAAACGCGCATCATCATGCAACCGACGCTCACCAAAGGAGCGGTGGCAAAACCATATTCTTCGGCACCTAGCAAGGTGGCGATGGCCACGTCGCGACCGGTCTTCAACTGGCCGTCGGTCTCCAACACCACGCGGCTGCGCAGGTCGTTGAGTAATAGAATTTGGTTAGTTTCGGCGAGGCCGAGTTCCCAGGGAGCGCCGGCGTGATAGATCGACGAGGTAGGCGAGGCGCCGGTGCCGCCGTCATGGCCGGAGATGAGGATAACATCGGCGTGGGCCTTGGCGACACCCGCGGCGATGGTGCCGACGCCCACTTCGGCCACCAACTTGACGTTGATGCGGGCCCGCGGGTTGGCGTTTTTCAAGTCATGGATTAATTCGGCGAGGTCTTCGATCGAATAGATATCATGATGTGGAGGTGGGGAAACCAAGCCCACGCCCGGGGTTGAGTAGCGCACCTTGGCAATCCATGGATAGACTTTGGAACCAGGCAATTCGCCACCCTCGCCGGGCTTGGCACCTTGCGAAATCTTGATTTGGATTTCATCGGCATTGACCAGATACTCGCTGGTGACACCGAAGCGGCCGGAGGCGACCTGTTTAATAGCAGAGCGTTTGCTATCACCGTTAGGCATGGGAACAAAGCGCTCCGGGTCCTCGCCGCCCTCGCCGGTGTTCGATTTACCGCCGATGCGGTTCATTGCGATGGCGAGGGTTTCGTGGGCTTCCTGGGAAATCGAGCCATAGGACATGGCACCGGTTTTGAAGCGTTTGGTGATCGTATCGATGGATTCCACCTCATCGAGTGGCACCGGTTTTAGATCTTTGCGGAAACACATCAACCCGCGCAAAGTGGAGATATTCTCGCTCTGCAGGTTGACCTTGGCGGCGTATTGTTTGTACACCTCGTAACTGCCGGTGCGCACCGCCTTTTGCAACAGGTGGATAGTTTCCGGATTAAACAGATGGTACTCGCCATCGGCACGCCATTGATAGATACCACCGGGGTCCAGTGTGTGTTGTGCGTCGGCGAGGTGGCGATCAGGGAAGGCAGCGCGGTGGCGGGCGAGGGATTCCTGGGCAATTTGTTCGATGCCGGAGCCTTCGCAGCGGCTGGAGGTACCGGTGAAATATTGGTGGACCAGTTCGGAACTCAGCCCGATGGTTTCAAAGATTTGAGCACCACGATAGGAGGCAACGGTCGAGATTCCCATCTTCGCCATCGTCTTGACCACACCCTTGATCGAGGCTTTCAGATAGTTATAGATTGCCTTCTCAAAGGGCATCGCCAACATGTCGTCCGCTATCATCTGGTGGAGCGAGTCGAACGCCATGTACGGGTTGATCGCATCAGCTCCATAACCGATGAGCGTGGCAAAATGATGCACTTCGCGGGCCTCGCCGGTTTCCAGAACGATAGACACCAAGGTGCGGGTGCCGGCAGCCACCAAGTGGTGATGGAGCCCGCCCATGGCTAGCAACGTCGGGATGGCGGCGTTGGATGCGCTGAGGTTTCTATCGGAAAGGATGAGGATATTGCAACCGTCCATAATCGCCTGATCGGCGGTTTCGCAAAGCCGCTGAAGGGCCGCAGTGAGGCCCTCCCCGCCCTGCTTGGCGGGGAATAGCATGTCGAGGGTGATGGCTAGGAATCCGTGTTGCTCGATTTCGCGCAACTGGGCCAGAGCGCGGTTATCGATGAGCGGGTTGTCCAGGCGAATCATACGGCAGCTTTGCGGGCCGGGCTGGAGCAGGTTGCCCTCTGAGCCGATGAAGGTTTCCGTGGCGGTGACGAGTTCCTCGCGAATGCAATCCAGCGCCGGATTGGTCACTTGCGCGAAAATCTGCTTGAAATACTGATAGATATGCTTCGGTTTGGACGAGAGCACCGCCAGCGGGGTGTCGTTGCCCATCGAGGAAATCGGTTGCACGCCGGTGGTGGCGGATGGCCCGAGCAGCAAACGCAGATCTTCGTAGGTGTAGCCAAACGCGAGTTGGCGCTCGGCAATGCGCTCCGGTTCCACGGCTTTGGGCGTGGCGGGATCTGGCAACTGGGCGAGGGTAAGACGGTTTTTTTCTAACCACTCGCGGTAAGGCTGTGCACTGTAGATACGGCGTTTAACCTCCCCGTCGGGGATGATGCGGCCTTCGTTCATGTCCACCAGGAACATGCGCCCCGGGCGCAGGCGGCCTTTTTCAACGATGGAGAGCGGATCGATATCGGGCAGCACGCCCACTTCGGAAGCCATGATGACGAGGTCATCATCGGTGACGTAATAGCGGCTTGGGCGCAAGCCGTTGCGGTCGAGCACGGCGCCGATTTGCTGGCCATCTGAGAATGTGATAGAGGCGGGGCCATCCCACGGTTCCATGAGGCAGGCGTGGAATTCATAGAACGCGCGTTTATCTTCATCCATCATGGTGTGGCGTTCCCAGGGCTCGGGAATCATCATCATCATGGCGTGGGTTAGATCGTAGCCGCCGTAATGCAAAAACTCCAAGGCGTTATCAAACCGCGCGGAGTCCGAGCCATCTTCGTCGATGACCGGGAAAAGTTGCTCAATGTCGGTACCGAACACGTCGCTGGTACACAGCGCCTGGCGGGCACGCATGAAATTCGCGTTTCCGCGCACTGTGTTGATTTCGCCGTTGTGGGCGATGAAGCGGTTAGGGTGTGCCCGCGACCAACTGGGGAAGGTATTGGTAGAAAACCGGGTGTGCAGCAGCGCCAGCGCGGACTCGAAGTCCGGGTCGTGCAAGTCATAGAAGTAATCCGACAACTGGCAGGCGGTGAGCATGCCTTTGTAGATCATCGTTTTGGCCGACAAGCCGGTGACGTAATAGTAATTAGCGCCGGGGAAGGTATTGCCGCGGTTGCCGTGGACATCGCTAAATTTATTAGGGACATCATTGGTGCGGATCGCATGAGCGACGCGTTTGCGGATGACGTAGAGTTTTCGCTCAAACTCCATCGGGTCGGTGATGTCAGGGCTGCGCTTGAGAAACACCTGTTTGATGACCGGTTCGTAGCGGCCGGAGGTTTCGCCGAGAATTTCGCTGCGCACCGGCACGGTGCGCCAACCGATGAATTTCTGGCCCTCGTCACGGATGATGTGCTCAAAAAGTTGCATGGCGGCCTCGCGCACGCTCGGTTCCGGCGAGAGAAACACAAGGCCCGAGGCGTATTCGCCTTCCGGCGGCAGTTCGAGGCGCTGCTTGGCCAATTCCTTGCGCAAGAATTTGTCCGGCATCTGGACGAAAATGCCCGCGCCATCGCCGGTGGCTGGATCTGCGCCGCTGGCTCCGCGGTGGTCCATGTGGCTATTCATCAGCAAGGTTTTGAGGATGATATCATGGGAGCGCCGGCCTTTGAGGTGCGCGATGAAACCCACGCCACAGCCATCTTTTTCCTGTGACGGATGCCACAATCCTTGCGGTGCAGGCCAGCCAAGTGGTGAGTGTTGCGTTTCAGACATGTGGGAGCGGTGGATGGGGGTGAACGGTGAAAAGCGGGCGTCAACCAGCCGGTTTTCGGCGTGGCGCGGGGAAGATAGCTGGCATTTCCCTAGGGGCAAGCGGATTTTCAGGCAGCCAAGGAGCCCGGACCAAGATCCGGGCAACAGGGGGCTTGACTGCAGCGCCGAACCCGATACGCGTATCCGCATCATGAAACACATCGTACCGCTGTTGCTAGTCACCGCAGCCATTTCCCACGCCGAAATCACGGTCACCGTCGGAGAGGTCAGTGACAAACGCACGACCGGGGAATTTTTCGCCGGGCTGGAAATCAAGCTCCGGCTGTCGGGGCCGGAACTGACGGACGTGCGGGGGCTGCGGGTGAAAGTAGCTAGCGCCACCGACGACACTGGCAAGAGTCTGGTGGACGACAAGAAGCGCGTCGTGTTTGCCGATGAGTTCAAGCCGCTCGAGGAGCCGTTTGGCCCCGGCCCCAAGAAAAAGGGCGAGTCTGAGGTGACTATCGGCTTGGCTAATCCCCCGCGTGCGGCCCAAACCGTGAAACTCTCCGGCACTCTGGAACTCATATCGCCCAAGGCAGATCCCTCGAGTGTCGTCATTGCGAAGCTCGCCACGGACGCCGGCAAGCCGCTCGACCAACCCGCGCTGAAAGCCGCCGGGGTGGAGATCACCTTCAAGGCCCCCAAGGGCGAGGAACTCAGCTACAAACTCAAGGATCCGCAAAACAAGGTCGCCTCAGTGGAGTTTTGTGACGCTGCCGGCAAGCCACTCAAAACCAACGGCGCGAGTTCCTGGGGCTCTGCCGGTAGCAAGGACGTCTCGGTCAATGTCGCTAAACTGCCGGAGGGCGTGCAGGCCAAAATCTATCTGCTCACCCGCAAGTCTCTCGTGAGCGTGCCTCTCAAGATGGACGCCATTAAGCTGCCATAAGACCTGCCCGGAACCTCCTAACAAAAGTTTCTTCCGATTCCACACCCCAGAGCATGCGCGGGTTCTAGTGCTAAAATGTAGCGGCGCCCGGTGAGCGAAGCAGAAAATACTGCTAGATATTATGCTTCTAATGTTGTTGACGCTTTGATGAGCAGGGGGCACCGCTAGGCGAGCAGCAGGACTTCGGCGCAACAATTCAATCGATTTAGGGTTGATAGCACCATAGTCTGCCGTCCGCGTGTCATCGAAGCCCCCCAGAAATGAATGATCTCCCCCCACCACTGATTTCTCCGGAAGCCCCCCCGCCCGCCTCATCCGTCAAAAAATGGATTGGCATTCTCATCGTGTGCGGCCTGCTAGCAGGAGGGGGCGTGTGGTGGGTCCGCACCCATGGCAGCACGGCCGCCCCCAAGACCGCCGGAGCGGCGCGTGGCGAATTGCCGCCGGTACCCGTCGTCGCCGGGGTCGTGGAGCAAAAGGATGTGCCGCTCTACCTCAATGGATTGGGCACCGTGCAAGCGTTCAATACTGTCACGGTCAGACCACGCGTCGATGGCCAGGTAGTCAAAATCGCCTTCACGGAAGGTCAGAACGTGCATGTCGGCGATGAGTTGGTGGAAATCGATCCGGCTCCGTATCGCGCGCTACTGGCCCAAGCGGTGGCCAAGCAAGGCCAGGATGAGGCCCTGCTCGCCAACGCCCAAACCGACTTGAAACGCTACGCCGATTTGCTCGCCAAGGAAGGCGTCACCCCACAGGTATTTGACACCCAGAAGGCGTTGGCCAACCAATTGGCGGCAGCGGTAAATGCCGATCAGGCGGCGGTGGATAGCGCCAAAGTCCAACTCGCCTACACCACGATTGTGTCGCCCATCGCCGGGCGCAGCGGCATCCGCTTGGTCGATCAGGGCAACATTGTGCATGCGGCCGACGCCACCGGCTTGGTGGTCATCACCCAGTTGCAGCCCATCTCGGTGGTCTTCACGTTGCGCGAACAAATGTTGGGAAAAATCCAACAGCAACAGTCACTCACCCCGGACCTAACCGTCATCGCATTGGGCCGCGACAACACCGAAGTGCTAGGTGAAGGCAAGCTCGCCGTCATCGACAATCAGATCGACACCACCACCGGCACCATCAAATTGAAAGCCACTTTTCCTAACACTGATCTGCACTTATGGCCGGGGCAATTTATCAACGCACGCCTGCTATTGTCCGTGCGCAAAGCCAGCGCCGTGGTGCCGGCCTCGGTGATTCAGCGCGGGCCGGAAGGACCGTTGGCCGCATTTGCGTTCGTCATCCATGAGGATCAAACCGTGGAAATTCGCGCGCTGAAAGTGGCCCAAATTGAGCAAGGCGAAGCGTTGATCGACGACGGCCTGCGCCCCGGCGAACGCGTCGTGGTGGATGGCCAGTACAAACTCCAAAAAGGCTCGCGAGTCAAAATCGCCGATACTCCCGGAGAGGGTGGCGAACGGACTGCTCATTCTCCCAAAACTGTCAGCGAAGGCGACGAGGGTGGAGCCCACAGGCCCAAGCCAGCCAAGCCGTGAATATCTCAGAACCATTCATTCAGCGACCCATCGCCACCTCGCTGCTGATGGCGGGCGTGCTTCTGATGGGGGCTTTGGGGTATTCCATGCTGCCTATCTCGTCGCTGCCACCGGTGGATTTCCCCACTATCCAGGTCACCGCGCAGTTTCCCGGTGCCAGCCCCGAGGTGATGACTTCATCAGTCACTACCCCGTTAGAACGGCAGTTTGGCCAGATCAGCGGGTTGGGGCAAATGACCTCTATCAGCTCATTCGGCAACTCCAGCATCACCCTCCAGTTCGTGCTCGACCGCGATATCGACGCCGCCGCCCAAGACGTCCAGGCCGCCATCAACGCCGCCAATGGCGTGCTGCCTAAAATGCCAAATCCACCGACATACAGTAAAGTCAATCCGGCCGATACACCTATCCTCACCTTGCAAATCAGCTCCGACTCGATGCCCTTGGAAAAGGTCAACGACCTGGCGGACACGCTCATCGCCCAGAAACTCAGCGAAGTGACCGGCGTCGGCTTGGTTACTATCGAGGGCAACCAGAAGCCCGCCGTGCGTATCCAGATCAACCCGTCGGCGATCACCGCCCAAGGCCTGAGCCTCGAAGATGTGCGCAACGCTCTGGTGCAAAATAACGTCAACATGCCCAAAGGCAGTTTCGATGGCAAACAGCAATCCTATGCCATCAACGCCAACGATCAGATATTTTCCGCAGCCGAATTCCGCGAAATCATCATTGCCTACAAGAACGACTCGCCTGTGCGCTTGCGGGATATCGGCGAGGTCATCGATAACGTCGAAAACGTCCGCATGGCCGGCCGGGTCAATGGCAAGCCGGCGGTCATTCTGGATATCCAGCGCCAACCCGGGGCTAACATTATCGACACCGCCAACCGCGTCAAAGCCTTGCTGCCCAAGCTCCGCGCGGCGATTCCGCCGTCGGTGACTATCTCCACACTCACCGATCGCACGGCGACTATCCGGGCGTCGGTGGCCGATGTGCAGTTTACCTTGCTGCTCACGGTCGGCCTGGTTGTCATGGTCATCTTCGTATTCCTGCGCAAACTCTGGGCCACCATCATTCCTAGTGCCGCTTTGCCTCTAACCATCATCGGCACCTTCGGCATCATGCACCTCTGCGGCTTCGGACTCGACAACCTTTCACTCATGGCCCTGACCATTTCCACAGGCTTCGTGGTCGATGACGCCATCGTCATGATCGAAAATATTGTCCGCTTCATCGAATCGGGCGAAACGCCCATGCAAGCCGCTTTGAAAGGCGCACGCCAAATCGGCTTCACTATCATTTCGTTAAGTGTCTCGCTCATCGCAGTGTTTATCCCGCTCATTTTCATGACCGGTATCGTCGGCCGGCTGTTCCGCGAGTTCGCCATCACCCTGAGCGTCGCTGTGGCGGTGTCCGCTGTGATTTCATTAACGCTAACACCAATGATGTGCGCGAGGTTGCTCAAACCGGAAAACCATGCGCGGCACGGGCGCTTATATCTGGCGACGGACCGGATGTTTAAGTCCATGCTCGATGCCTATGACATCTCGCTGCAATGGGTGTTGCGACATCAATTTTTCACCTTGATGGTGGCCATCGTGACGATGGTGGCCACGGTCTGGCTCTATCTGATTGTGCCAAAAGGCCTGCTACCAGAACAGGATACCGGTCTGATCATCGGCGTTACTGATGCCGCGCAATCCATCTCGTTCAAGGCGATGGTCGAGCGCCAGAGCAAAATCGCGGATATCGTGCGCCAAGACCCGGATGTCATCAGCGTGGCATCGTTCGTCGGGGCTGGCACCGTCAACTCGACGGTTAATTCCGGCCGTATCTACATCAACCTCAAGCCCCGCGATCAACGGCAAGCGGGTGCCAACGCTGTCATGGATCGCTTGCGCGTTGCTACGGACACGGTGCATGGCATATCCCTGTTTATGCAGGCGGCACAAGATGTCCAGATCGATAGCCGCCTCAGCCGCACCCAATATCAATATACGCTTCAGGACGCCGACGTCGCAGAACTCACTACCTGGGCACCCAAACTCCTCGCCGCTCTGCGCAACCAACCGGAATTGGCAGACGTCGCCACCGACCAGCAAAGCGGCGGCCTGCAAGTGCAAGTGGCCGTGGACCGTGAAAAGGCGTCGCGCCTCAATGTGCTCACCCAAGCCATCGACGACACGCTCTACGACGCATTTGGCCAGCGCCAAGTGTCCACCATCTTCACGCAGCTCAACCAATATCGCGTTATCCTTGAGGTGGAACCGCAATATCAACTCCGGACGGAATCGTTAGATAAAATATATGTCAAGTCCACGACCGGACAAATGGTGCAGTTGAGCGCCTTTGCCAAAGCCAGCATCACCACCGCGCCGCTGACCATCGTACACCAAGGGCAATTTCCCGCAGTGACCCTGTCATTCAACCTGAGTTCCGGCAGTTCGCTCGGTGCGGCTGTCACCGCCATCCAGGCGGCTGAAAAACATATTAATCTGCCGGAAACGGTTGTGGCGACGTTCTCCGGCAGCGCCGCGGAATTCCGCTCATCACTCACCAGCGAGCCGTTCCTCATCCTCGCCGCCATCGCTGTGATCTATATTGTGTTAGGCGTATTGTACGAAAGCTATATCCATCCTATCACCATTCTATCGAGCCTGCCATCGGCCGGGGTGGGAGCCCTGTTGGCACTGATGCTCACCGGCCAAAGCCTCACCATCATCGCACTCATCGGCATCATCCTGCTCATCGGCATTGTGAAAAAAAACGCCATTATGATGATCGACTTCGCGCTGGACGCCGAGCGCAACGAGGGGCTGGCACCGGAGCAATCGATCTATCAGGCGTGCCTGCTGCGTTTCCGGCCGATCATGATGACGACCATGGCGGCGTTGCTCGGGGCGCTGCCGCTGGCGCTGCAGCAAGGCACTGGTTCGGAGTTGCGGCGGCCGCTGGGCATTGCCATCGTCGGTGGTCTGTTAGTCTCGCAATTCATCACGCTCTACACCACGCCGGTGATCTATCTCTATCTGGATCGCCTCGGCCACTGGTTCCGCCGCGGCCGCCCGCGACGGTTTGTTGAAGAATTTTTAACCGCAGATGAACGCCGATGAACGCAGATCAATTCAAATGAGATCATTCTTAATCCGCGTTAATCCGCGTCCATCTGCGGTTCTATTTCCCTCTTTAGAATGAACCTCTCCGCGCCATTCATTCTGCGTCCGGCCGGCACCTCGCTGCTGGCCATCGGGTTGTTTGTGCTCGGGATGGTGGCCTATCATTTCATGCCGGTGGCGGCCATCCCGCGGGTGGATTTGCCCATGATCAGTGTCTCCGCGTCACTCCCCGGTGCCGCCCCAGCTACCGTCGCTTCTTCCCTGGCCGCCCCCCTCGAACGTCACTTGGCCCAAATCGCCGGTGTTACCGAAATTACCTCCGCCAGCACGCTCGGCGGCTGCTCCATCAATATCCAGTTCGACTTGAACCGCAAAACCGATGGCGCCGCCCGCGACGTCCAAGCCGCCATCAACGCCGCCGCGGCCGATCTGCCTAGCAATTTGCCCGCCCCCCCGACCTATCGTAAAGTCAACCCGGCCGATACGCCTATCATGATTCTAGCGATGCGATCGGATACCCTGCCTGCCACCCAGGTATTTGAATGCGCCGATTCTATCATTGGCCAGCGCCTCAGCCAAGTCGAGGGTGTCAGCCAAGCCAACATCAGCGGCGCCGATAAGTCGGCCGTACGCGTCCAACTCAATCCCGGCGCGCTGGCCGCCACCGGTCTGAGCCTTGAGGATGTGCGCACCTGGCTCAGTCAGGTGAACGTGGATTTGCCCAAGGGAGGCTTCGATGGCGATGCTCAGTCTCACACGCTAACGAGCAACGACCAACTCCAACAGGCAGTGGCGTATGACGACCTGATTCTAACCCAGCGCGGCGGCACACCGTTGCGCCTGAGCACTCTGGGCCGTGCTATTGATGGCACCGAGAATACCCGCGTCGCGGGTTGGGCCGGCCTCAACCGCTCGGTGTTGGTTATTATTTTCAAACAGGCCGACGCCAATGTGATAGAAACCGTGGACCGTATCCGCGCGGTGCTCCCGCAACTGGAAAAGTGGCTGCCACCGTCGGTGAATATCATCGAGTTGAGTGACCGCACAACCACCATTCGTGCGTCGGTTCACGATGTGCAATTCTCACTTTTGCTGAGTATTGCACTGGTGGTAATGGTCATTTTCCTGTTCTTGCGGCGTTGCTGGCCTACATTTATCGCCAGCATCACCGTGCCGCTGGCGCTGGCAGGCACGTTCGCCTTTATGTATCTATGCCAGTACAGCATTGACAACCTCTCGCTTATGGCCGTCACCATTTCGGTGGGCTTCGTCGTCGATGATGCCATCGTGGTCATCGAGAATATCCACCGTTTCATTGAGCTGGGAGACCCACCGATGCAGGCGGCAATCAAAGGAGCCAAACAAATCGGTTTCACGGTTATTTCCATGAGCACGTCGCTCATCGCGGTGTTTATCCCGCTACTGTTTATGAGCGGCTTGATCGGCCGCTTGTTCCATGAATTCGCCGTGACCGTGAGCTTGGCCATCTTGGTATCCGGTGTCATCTCTCTAACACTCACGCCGATGCTCTGCTCGCGCTTCCTCAAGCCGGAGGCCGCTTGTAGAAAACCGGGCATCTTCAACCGCGCTTGCGCACGGAGCTTTAATTGGATGTTAGATAACTACGCGGGCAGTTTGCAGTGGGTGCTGCGACATCCGGTGTTCATGATGCTGGTGTGGCTCGGCACGTTGGTGGCCACGGTCCGTCTCTATCAGGCTGTGCCAAAAGGGTTTTTTCCGCAACAGGACACCGGCATCGTGATGGGATCAACCGATGCGGCCCAAGATATCTCGTTCCCGGCGATGGCGGAGAAACAGCAAAAAGTGGCCCGCATCGTACTGGACGATCCGGCGGTGGCCACCGTCGGATCGTTCCTCGGCCCGGGCGGCGGTGGCGGTGGTGCCACGGTCAATAACGGCCGCATGTTCATCACTCTCAAACCACTGGCGCAACGCAAGGTCAGTGCCGATCAGGTCATCGCCCGCTTGCGCGGCAAACTCGGCAAGGTGGTTGGCATCAACCTGTTCTTGCAAGCGTCCCAAGATATTAGAGTAGGCGGCCGGATGAGCCGTGCACAATTCCAATATGCCTTGCAAGCCGGTGATCTAACGGAACTTAACCGCTGGTCCACCACACTGGTGGAAAAACTCCGCCGCGTGCCCGAACTGCGCGACGTGAGCAGCGACCAACAAACCCGCGGCCTGCAAACCACCGTGGTCATCGATCGCGATGCCGCCACGCGTCTGGGCCTCGCGCCGCTAGCCATCGACAACACGCTCTACGATGCATTTGGGCAGAGGCAGGTATCCACCATGTATCAGCAATACAACCAGCACCACGTTGTGCTCGAAGTGGAGCCGGGGTTCTTGCGAGATCCGTCGTCGCTTAACCAGATATATGTGCGCTCATCCCATGGCGTGCAGGTGCCGCTCTCGAGCGTGGCCCGATTCAAAACTGAGAACACGTTTCTATCCGTCAATCACCAGGGGCAGTATCCGGCGGTGACCGTATCGTTCAACCTGGCGCCGGGAGTGGCGCTGGGCCAGGCCACCGGGATTGTGGAGGAAACGGTGCAAGACATGCAAATGCCCTCGAGCGTGCAAGGCCGCTTCCAAGGCACAGCACAAGTGTTCCGTGCCTCCATGTCTAACATGCCGCTGCTCATCGCCGCCGCCCTCATCGCTGTCTATGTGGTGCTCGGTATCCTTTACGAAAGCCTCATCCATCCGCTCACCATCATCTCTACGCTTCCCTCCGCCGGTGTTGGCGCCTTGCTTGCACTGATGGCCACCGGCATCGACCTATCGCTCATTTCCTTCATAGGTATCATTTTGTTGATGGGCATCGTCAAGAAAAATGCCATCATGATGATTGACTTTGCGCTGGACGTTGAACGCCAGGAGGGCCTCAGCCCACGCGATGCAATTTACAAGGCCTGTGTGATCCGCTTCCGCCCGATCATGATGACCACCCTGGCGGCGTTGTTTGGAGCCATCCCGCTGGCCATCGGTCTGGGCACTGGTTCTGAACTGCGCCAACCGCTGGGCATCGCGGTGGTCGGTGGCTTGCTGCTCTCCCAAACTCTAACCCTCTACACCACCCCAGTCATCTATCTGGCCTTCGAAAGCCTCGGCCAACGCTACAAAGCCTGGCGCCGCCACCCAGCCGGAAAGCACCTCCAACCAAGCACGAATTGATGAGCCTCCCGACGCACTTGGCTCGAATGCCGCCTTATGGAGCGACGACGTTACTGTCGTCGTGCGGAAGAATCACCTATGAAACGAGCCTCCGGCACTCCATTCATGGGCCGATGTTCCGCTACCACCACAAGAATGTGGTGGCTCCTTAATATGATATAACAGCCAGTTTTTCACCATCCAATTCCACTCATGCAAATTCCCGTGCCCTGCAAACTAAGAACCACTTTTAACGCAGCATGCATCGTCCTGCTGGTCACCGGCTGCACCGTCGGCCCGGATTACCAGCGGCCTGCGGCGCTCGCCAGCGCCGCGATGCCGGCGGCCTATGCTGGCACCGGTGCCAGCAAGCCAGGAAAGTGGAAACCGGCGCAACCCTCAGCCCACCTGTCGCGCGGCGCTTGGTGGCAACTCTACAACGATGCCGAGTTGAACCGCCTCGAAAACCTGGCAGCATCTAACAATCAGCAACTCGCCACAGCTTATGCCAATTTTCAGCAGGCCCGCGCCTTGGTCAACGTCGCCCGCGCCGATGCCTTCCCGCTATTTGCCACTGCACCCGGGATAACGCGCCAGCAAACTAACGGAAGTTTGAGCGGTGGCAACGGAACTACCCTCAACTCGTTCAGTATCCCGCTAGATGCCAGTTGGGAACTCGATTTGTGGGGCCGCGTCCGTCGCGAAGTCGAAGCTGCCCACGCCAACCTAACAGCGGCAGCCGACGACCTGCAATCTGCCAAGCTTGCCGTGCAGGCGGAAGTTGCCATCGACTATATCACGCTGCGGGCCCTGGAGGCGCAGAAGAAATTACTAGAAGAAACGGGAAAGACCTATCAACGATCGCTCGAGCTTACCCAAGATCGGCGTGCCGGAGGTATTGCCACAGACTATGACGTATCGCTAGCGGAAACCCAGCTCAAGTCCACCGAAGCCCAAGTGCCCGCAGTCACTCTGCAACGCGCCAAACTTATGCACGCGTTGGCCACCCTCTGCGGCCAACCGGCCACCAACTTCAGCGTCAAGCCCGCCACGACGTCCCCGCCAAGCACTCCCGCCATCCCCGCCGGAGTGCCTAGCGAATTGTTGGAACGACGGCCAGACGTGGCCGCCGCCGAACGCCGCATGGCCGCCGCCAACGCGACCGTGGGGGTGGCCAATGCCGCGTTCTATCCACGCGTCACGCTCAGCGGCAGCGGTGGTATCCAAGCCACCGCGGCTAGCCGGCTCTTCAACGGGTCTAGCCGCCTGTGGTCGGTTGGCCCGGCGCTCAATTTGCCAGTTTTCACCGGTGGGCGTAATACGGCCAATCTCGCCGCAGCGCGCGCCAGCTACGAGGCCACCGTGGCCAATTACCGCCAAACCGTGTTAGGCGCATTCCAAGACGTCGAGGACCAACTGGCCGCCCAGCACTTGTTAGCCCAGCAACTTGCAGCGGAATCCGCCGCACTCAAATCGGCGCGTCGCACGCTGGAAATTTCCAACACTCGCTATCAAGGCGGGGTGCTCACCTATCTGGATGTAGCCACCGCCCAAAGCTCCGCCCTTGCGCATGAGATGACAGTGGTGCAATTGAGTGCCAACCGGGTAGCCGCGAGTGTCGCACTCATCAAGGCCCTCGGCGCGGGTTGGCACGCCGTTGGCAATAATCCGTAGGAGACCGTATTGGACGGCTCAGTCGCTGGCAGGCAAACCTAACAATTCCAGGAGCCGCTGGAGGTCGTCATTACCGTAGTACTCGATTTCGATCCGGCCTTTTTTGGGCGAGTGCTGGATAGCGACATGGGTGGCGAGATGGGCGCGCAGCCGGTTGGTGATAGCGCGGACCTGGACATCGACCTCGCGCATGGCGGAGGCCTTTTTGGAATCGCCGGCATCACCAGCAAGGGCGTCGGAGGAGGCCAGCAAGGATTGGACGAATTTTTCGGTAGCGCGCACAGTGAGTTGGCGGCGCAGGACCTGGTTGGAGGCGAGCAATTGGACCTCCTGATCCTTGAGGGAAAGCACCACCTTGGCGTGCCCAACGGAGAGGCTTTTTTTGGCCACCATGATTTGAATATCCGGGTGGAGGTCGAGCAAGCGCATGGCATTGGCCACGCTGGCACGGTTTTTGCCAACGCGGGTGGCGATTTCCTCTTGCTTGAGGAAATATTCCTTGGCGAGACGGACGTAGCCGGCAGCCTCCTCCATCGGGTTGAGGTCTTCGCGTTGGATGTTTTCGATGAGAGCCATTTCGAGCACATCGCGGTCGGACGCCTCGCGTTCAATGACCGGGACCGTGGCGAGGCCGAGTTTGTGAGCGGCACGCCAGCGGCGTTCGCCGGCGATCAACTCAAAGGTGCCGTTGACCGGGCGGACAATAAGCGGCTGGATGATGCCATGCTGGCGGATGGATTCGACCAAGTCGTCCAGGGGTGCCTCGAAAAATTGGGTGCGGGGTTGCAGCGGGCTGGGCACCACCAAGTGGTGCGGCACGTCGCGCACACGTTTTAAATCCTCTACAGAAACCACCCCATCCGCCGTGGGAGTGCTGGGGTGTTTGCGAATGAGGGCTGCGAGTCCTTTGCCGAGTGCTTGTGCCTGTTTAGCCATGGGGGGCAGGAGCAGTAGCAAACCGGATGAGGAAATCCAAGCAGAATTGCTGCGAGCTTGACGAATCCGGCTCAAGAAGGCATGCAGCGGGTGTGAAAACTCAGTATCGGTTGATGGCAGTAGCGCTCGGAGCTGGCTTGTGCGGGGTCGCCGTGGCGCAGAAAGGCGGATCTGTGGCCCCGGCACGGGCGATTCCTGCCGCGCCTTCCGCGGCGGTGAGCGCGCCGGCGGAGGTGAGCGCGCCGGCAGAAGTGATGACTGCGGCCGTGGCGGCCGTGGACAAGCTCGGCAGTGAGGTGACGCGGGGCCATTACGCGGTGGCCATCGAGCGGATGAATCCGCTGTGGAAGCAACGCCTGGCCAACCAAACCCCGGGCGGCATGGCGGAGGTGCTCAAGCAGTTTGAAGGGGCGTCCAAACGCCTGACCCAGGAAGGAGTGAGCATCATTTCCTCTGTGCACCAAGGCACGCCGCGCTCGTTCGAGGTCGGCCCAAGTACCAAGGTCGAGGTGGTCAAGGGCGAAAAAGTGGAAACGGAAATTTTCACCAAATGGCTGGTGTTGGTGCCGACCCTAACGAAATACCGCTTACTCCTGCAGGGAGATCCCAAGCCGGTGGTCATCGAGAAACTCGGCTTCCAGGTGGCCGTCTCTGACAAAGGGAAAAACGATTGGACTTTCATCGATGGCACGGGCCTAACATTGAACACGTTGCGGCGGCTCTACCTAACATTGCCGCGCGACCTGGAACTACCACCCATCGAAGAGCGCAAAGCTGCCGAAACCCGTTGAGTTTGTCATTATGTCTGTAAAAATAAAAGTAGTGTCGGAAGAGCAAATCCTGTATCGCAAGTTGTTGCGCCTCTGGCAACGCGGGCAAAGCGCCCTGTGTGAAGTGCGGGGATCAGAAATCCACGGCCGCGGCGTGTATGCCTCCGGCTTCATTGCCAAGGACGCACCTATCATCGAGTATCTTGGCGAGCGCATCGACAAGCTCGAAAGCCAGCGCCGTGGCACCCGGCAACACGCCAAATCCCTCAAAACCGGTGATGCAGCGGTATATATCTTCACCCTCTCGAAGCGTTATGATATCGATGGGAATTTCCCTTGGAACACCGCGCGGCTCATCAATCATTCATGCAATCCGAATTGCGAGGCCTGGATCGTCGGCCGCAAAATCATTATCCACGCATTGCAGGATATCCAGCCCGGCGTAGAACTCACATTCGACTACGGGTTCGACGTCGATTGCTACGCAGATCACCCGTGCCTGTGCGGCGCTGCCAATTGCAAAGGCTATATCGTTAGCCGCCAGCAATGGGATGAGCTTGACCAACGCCTCAAGGCCGCCTCAAGCATGAGGGATAGAGCAATCACCTGAGGCGAAGGAGCCACCACATAAGGAGCTTGGGATCTTGAAACAGCCATGCATGACTTGGCCTGCTTTGTAGTGCATTAACGAAAGATGACATAAAGGGTGATAAAGATGATCAACACGATGGCGGTGAGGACGCGGTAGTTGCCCATTCCGTGTCCGCGAGCCTCCCCGCGCAACGGCTCGCGCCAGTCCTGCCAGACGAGCATCCGCGCCTCCTCCTTGAGGGGTTCGGGCATTCGGAGCGAGGCAATAATTTGGATTACGACGCAAAGACAGAACATGCCAAACGAGGTAAGCATAAAGTCACGGAGCATGCCGCGAGCAAACCCGTCGAACACCGTGGTAAGCGGCCCATCCGGCGGCAGGAAGCCAGCCGTCCCCGAGATGGAATCCTTGAAGAAATCTGCCACGAAGCAGATTGCTCCCATCACCGCACCTGCAATCATAGTGACAAAGGCCGCCCGGCCTCCCGCACGTTTCCAAAACACGCCCACCAAAAACACACAGGTGATGGGCGGCGCCACATAGCAAATCAGCGTGTTCAACCCCTGGATAATGGTGCTGTAATGACCGAAGATCGGCGAAAGAACAATGGCCAAAAGCGTGGCGACCACCGTGGTCCACCGACCTATTATAACTAATTGAGAATCGGTGGTAGCCGGCCGCCAGCGCTTCCAGATATCATAGGAAAACAAAGTGGCCGATGAATTGAGCGCCGCGGAGCACGTCTGCATGGCCGCGGCGAGCATGGCCGCCACCACCAAGCCCTTGAGACCCACAGGGAGCAGATGCGT
Source organism: Verrucomicrobiota bacterium (assembly GCA_037133195.1). Taxonomy (GTDB): domain Bacteria; phylum Verrucomicrobiota; class Verrucomicrobiia; order Verrucomicrobiales; family Akkermansiaceae; genus Luteolibacter. The sequence goes on from JBAXOP010000007.1 coordinate 19,182, forward strand.
GATCATGAACGGATAGGCGTCCTTGGAAGCAAGCGGCCCGACACCCGCGCCGAAATACCCTTTTTGCACCAGGGCCACACAAATGACACCGGGCAGGACGAAGAAAAACACTGGCAGGATTTTGATGAATGCGCAGAACAGCGGACCAAGGCGTGCGTGCCTTTCATCCTTGGCCGCGAGCACCCGCTGGACAATTGTTTGGTCACAGCACCAATACCAGATACCAATAACGGGATAACCTAGCAGAATAGAATACCATGGCACGTTGCCGATGACGGTGGAGTCGTGGCCTGAGTGCAGCATATTCAGAAATGAGGAGGTGGCCAAAGCCGGGCCCCCTTCCTTGCCCAGCAGGGGATGAGGGTTATTGGCCAACGTATGCGCTAGGGCATCCCAACCGCCGATGGCCTGATAGCCAGCCACCGTGATGCAGATCGCGCCGACCAATAACAGAACTGTCTGCACGCTCTCTGTCCACACCACGGCCAGCAATCCCCCGATCACGGTGTAAACACCCGTCAACCCACCCAGCGCGACGATGAAAAACATCATCGGCGACAGGCCCAGAATCGTTGTGTCGTCGCTGATGCCAAAGATGAAGCATAACACAGTGGCCGCCGTGAAGAGCGCCACACCGATGTGGATAACAATAGCCGAAAAAAGCGACACGATCGAGAGAGCATCGCGGCAGTTGCGGTTGTAGCGACGCTCCAGATAATCGGGTAACGTAGGGACGCGTGTCCGCAAATACAGCGGCGCGAAAAACAGTGATAGCAATACCAGCGTGAAACCCGCCATCCACTCGAAGTTGCCGTAGAGCAAACCCGAGGTGTAGGCCGATTGCGCGAGACTCACCAGATGCACCGTGGAAATGTTCGCTGCAAACATCGCCAACCCGATGACCGGCCACCTCAGGGAATTGTCGGCCAGAAAGTAGTGCGTACCATCCCCGGTCTTTTTTCGGACAAAGCCTGCCAATACACCGATGCCCACCACAACGATCATATAGACGGCGATGATGCCCCAGTCCAGTTGACCCATTGCGGTGGCTATTGCAAGAATTGGTAGATTCATATAGGTAATCAGGGTAATCAATACACACACTCGCGTGCCGCATCCGCAAATGTTTTCAGGTGGTCCACGGGAGTCTCGAAGAAATGATCCGACGCCGAACAGATATAACCGCCGTCCTTGCCGTAGCCTTCAAAAAGACGGTGCGTCTCCTGCCGGATTTGTTCCGGACTTCCGCTTGTTAGAATATTAAACTGGTCCATGCCGCCGATCATGGCGATTTTACCGCCGAAGACAGCGCGGACTTTTTCTGGATGGGTGATATTGCCACCCACGCCGGGCGGGGCCAGAGTTTCGGAGGCATCGGCGTGGTTTTCGAGGATCAAGTCCAGGATATGCATCATTCCGCCGCAAGTGTGATAGGTGGCGCGGTGACCTACGGCGTGAAGAGCATCGTGGGTCTTCCGGTCATAGGGCAGGCAGAATTCGCGATGCAGCGCGGGTGAAATCACCGTATCGCTGGCGGCGCCGCCGCCGGTTTCGATGAGGTCGAATTTGGCAAAGGCGAGCGACTCCTCGATGAAGCGCAACTTACGATCTAGCAGTGTATTGAGCAAGCGGTGCACCCAGTCTGGATTATCATGGCATTCCAAGATCAACTCCTCAGCGGACATGAGACAACACGCATGCTGCCAGCAACCCGCTTGGTCCCCCCAGACGAATCCGCGCAAGATACCATCATCGCCGATGCGCTCATACTCATTGGAGATAGCTTGCTGACTGAGCTTCGCCACCGGCATATATTGCTCGATCAACTCCACATCCTCGTGCTTCTTGATGAGATACTCGGTGATCCACGTGGTGGAGCGGTTGCCACCGGTCTTGTAGGTGAGTTGGCCACCCGGGGTGGTGATGACATGATTGAGCCGTTTGTCGTCCGGATGGTCATTCACGATCTCAATTTCCTCGCGCCACTCGGGCGTGGAGATGATGAATTTCTCCGCGTTGGGAATCCAGAACTGGCCCATGGCCTCAAAGTATTGGATAGAGGCGTCCAGTCCGCATGTCTTGCAGGCGGCCAGCGCGTCGATGCCGCCGAGGTAGGTATCTAGGTGGTATTGCTGCCACTGGTGAACGGTGACGGGCAGGCGATCGGGTTTTTCGCGGGCCAGCGCCCGTAACATGCGCTCTTTGGAGGTCATGGCTGTGATATTTTATTTCATCTACGTCCAACTGCGGTTCGAATGTCTTAATTGAACAGGATTGGGCGAGGACGCCAGCCTTCCCTATCAGCCGTTCATCAGGCGCAAGGCCCAAGCGATGAGGGCGGCGACGGTGGCCGTGAGGGTGAGCAGCAACAACACGCTACGGGTTTGGGCTTTGTGAACATTGCGTGCGGCGGCGCGAGTGGCCATATCCTCCTCATGGCGTTTGAGGCGCGAGATTTCGCCGACGCGTTCGAGCGGAGGCATGGTGTTATCGCGATCGAGTTTTTCGCGTGCGATACGTTTAGGCAATTCGCGGGCTTCCTCCAATTCCTTGGCCAGGAGCAGGGCCTGTTGCTCGCAATGTTGCAATTCGAGTTCCTCTTGCAGGAGGGTTGGGGCACTCATGAGAGATGGGAATTACTTGAGGAGATAGATGATGAGAGCGACGCTGCCCAGCACGCAAACCGGCAAGTTGAAGGCAAGACCGTTGCGCAGATTGAGCAAGAAATCAGAACTGTGTGACGCTTGGCTGCGACTGCGCCCGCGTTTTGCCGCACGGCCAAAAATCGCCCCGCTGCGGCCACCTTCAAAGTGAGTGGCTGCCTGATCGTATTCGTCGCTAGCCATGTCCACGGCCATGATTGAACGCTCGAGTTTGTCGGAGAGGTTATCGCGCGTCCAGCTTTCAGGATTGATTTTATCCAACTTGTCTAAATGTGAGACGAAGCACACCCGGCATTGTTCCAGATCCTCGGTTTCCTGGCGGATTTCATATAGCTCGCGCTCGATGAGGGTTACCGCCGAGGCAAGTTTTTCCGACAATTCCACTTGCTGCGTAAGAAAGGTGCGCTTGCGGGCGGTGAGTTCTTCCAACACGCGTTTCTTTTGCTCTAACTCCTCGCGTTGCACCTGGATGCGCTCCAGTTCATCTTGCGCCGCCTTGAGCTTCGAATCGTAATCCTCCACCACCGCAGGCCCCGGCCGTGTGGGCATTTCCATTTGTGTCGTTCGCATCTTGATGTGGTGTGTGTGGTCGCTTGAGGCTGGCATGGCGGGCGGGGGATTTGGCGCTACGCATTTTCAATTAGACTCTCCAACTTGCTTTGGCGAGCAAAATAATCTGGAAAAGCTTAATATTTTTCGACGTTCGCCCTGTCGCCCTGTCGAGCCGCGCGTAACGCCTCACAGGCTCCATTGGTGGGCCCAGGAGGCGGGCAGGCGCAGTGGTTTGCCATGCGGCATGGCGACCAAGGCGAGGGACTGGCGGGCGGTGACGAGAATCTGGCCGTCAGCTTCGCGGATCATCTCGAAGGCACACCAGAAACGGGCGCGGGAAATAGCATCGAGCCGGCCGCGGATCACCAGCCAATCGCCGAGTTGCGCCGGGCGCTTATAATCAATCTCGGTGCGGGTGACTACCGGGTATTCGCGGGTATCAGCCATACTCCGCAGGTTCAGGCCCATGAGGGCGGCAAGGCGGGTGCGGCAGGTTTCGATCATGCGCAAGTAGGCGAGGTTATGGACGACACCGCCGCAATCGGTATCGAAAAACATCACTTCTTCACGGGTCTCAAGCTGGGGTGGGGAGTTGTGCATGGCCCGAGCATGCCTCAGCCGCGAGAAATCCGCAATCCTGGCTTGAATCCGGGCGGATTGATTTCATACTCCCCCCAACGATGAAACTGCCGATCATTCCAACCCACCTGGGAATTTGCGCCGGACTGCTGGCGGCGCTCCCGTTGCAGGCAGGTATCTTTGCGCCGCCCCTCGATGGTCCCTTGGTATTTCGGCGCGACCGCTTGCCGCTGGATGTCGATACCATGCGCGGCCTGTCCAATCACCTGTGTTCCTTGGCTCAAGCCCAGGGTGGCGAAAACCCGGTACAACGCCGCTGCGCCGCCCAATTGCTCGCCCTGGCCCTCGCCTTGCAGCCTGGCAATCTGGACGCCCGCAGGCTGTTGGAAACCTTCACCAAGGAGGATCCAAAACCCGGGGGCGACGTATCGCAGTTAGATGTGGCCCGCAGCCAAGTGTGGCGGCTTCTCGGATGGTTGGAGACAGCCGAAGCGGGTGCCGATGCCAACGCGCTTGCCGCTTGCCTCGGCGACGTGATGACCCATGTCGAACCGCAACTCCCACGTGCCGAAGAATTGCGCAAACGCGGTGAACAAGGTGCCTGGAGCGGCTGGGTTGAGCCACTCGCGGCATTCAGCAAAGCCGAACCCGTCGTCAACAACACGCCTCCGTTGCCAATCCGCTCGCGCCTTCCGGAAACACCCGCCGCGGCCAAGAGCCCGATCTTGCTGGCGACGGCGGTGGTGACCACTCCACTGTGGACCCTTGATAAGACCACTGGCGCGACTGTCATGCGGGCGCTGCCGATTCGCATGACAGCCAAATTGAAGGACGGCTATGCCAGGAGCGAACCGCTGACCTGCTCGCTGGATTTTCAACGAGCCACCGGGGCATCGGATTGGAGCCCGTTCAAATCGACGAGCGCTGTTTTGGTCACGGCGCTGGCCAAGGACTTTGGTAAATTACCGACGGGCGTGGCGGTGGGCTTGGCTTGTGGCGAAAATGCTGACTATCTGATGGAACGCAACGGCGGTGCCATTTCCGCGGCGGCAGCCGTGCTGATGAACGCCGCCATCACCGGCAACGAACCCAACGCCATCGTCATTGGCGAAGTCCAGACAGATGGCTCATTGACATTGCCGAAGCAATTCTGGGAAAAACTCCGCTGCCTGACAGATGGCCCCGGCGGACGCCTGGTCCTGCCTACCGAGGCGGAAAAATACCTGCCGTCAATTCTGGCTCTCGAACAACCTGGGTTTTTCCTCAAATACGAGATCCTGCTTGCCGCCAACCTCCACGAACTCATCTCACGCAGCTCCAAATCCCAAAGCCCTGAATTCACTAAACTTTCCACCAATTTTTGCGAGGTCCGCTCCAAGCTCGGCAACCAACGTATCACCGAATACCTCGCCAACCGCTTTGTGCGCTTGCGCCTTGAGGAGATTTCCCGCGAGGCCTCCTTCCATGCCTCCGCCCGTATGCTCGTCATCCAGGGCTCCGGCAAGCGGCCCACCACGTTGCCCCGCAATACTCTCGCGGATGAATTGCGCCGGTTCCTCCGCCCCATGGCTTGGATCACGTCCCATCCAGTCGAGACCCTCCAAACCAAGGCCGTCAATGACACTTATGAGATGTGCCTCCGGGACGTAGAACACATGGAACGCTATGTTGAACTCCACGACCACGAACTCTATACCCAAGTACACAACCTGGTAAGCGATATCCGCGTCCTGAGCCGAGCAACCCGCGGCCGATCCGTCGATTCCAAGACATTTTTGGTCCCTTGGCGCTCGGAATTCACGGTCTTCTGCCGCTCTTATCAAAGGGTTAACGGATTGCTAAACCAAGCGTCCGCCGACGGCTAAACCCGCAATCCGCTTGGCAGCGGCCGCTTTCTCGCTCACACTAGCGTCCGCAGCACTTCACTCCTGCCTGCCTGCCACCCACCCCACCCCTATGACCATGACCCAATTGATTGTTGGAAGCGCCTTGCAACTCGGCCTGTGCCTAGGTGCCCAGGCGGCCCAAGCCGTGCCGGAACCCGCCAAGCCCACCTCGCGCACCGTACGCTCCATCGAAGGCTGGAACGTGCGCGTCGATGACCGCCTGCTCCAGCCTCCCAACGAGTTGCTAGGCACACGTATCCTCAAAAATATCGAGGCGCGTCTCTCCGATATCAAGGCGGTGGTCCGCCCGCATTGCCTGGCCAAGTTGCAAGGTGTAACCATCGTGCTCGACCTGAGCCACGGCAAATTGCAACCGATGCAGTACCACCCCGAAGCCGAGTGGTTAGTTGAAAATGGTTATGCCGCTGATCTCGCCCACTGCGTCCACATCCCGGTGGCCTCCGCGTTGCTCGCTGCCCGCCAGATCAACGTCCAACCGTGGTGCCTATTGCATGAGTTGGCCCACGCCTATCACAACCAAGTGCTCGGCTTCGATGAAGCTCGCATCCGCGATACCTACGCCCGCTACAAAGCCAGCGGCCACGGGGATTGCGCCTTACTCATCACCGGCGAACATGTCCGCCACTACGGCCTGACCGATCACAAGGAATTTTTCGCGGAAATGACCGAGGCATATTTCGGTACCAACGATTTCTTCCCGTTCAACCGCGCCGAATTGATGACTGCGGAACCTGATATCTATCAATTAATGTCCGCCATCTGGGGCCCCGTGCAAACCGGTTTCGAGAAAAAGCCCGACGGCAATCACCCGCAGCCGGTCCACCCGTCGTTGGCCCCAGGTGCGGCTGCCACCACGATGTGGTACGCGCAACCTGCCAATAAGTGGATAGAGGCATTGCCGGTGGGCAACGGCCGGCTCGGTGCAATGGTCTTCGGCGGTACCGCCCGCGAGCGCATCAATCTCAACGAGCAAACGATCTGGACTGGCGGTCCCTATGATCCGTCGCGCACGGGCGGTCCGGAGGCGTTGCCGGAAATCCGCCGCCTCGTGTTCGCCGGCAAGGAATGCGATGCCGAGGCATTGTTCAATAAATCCATGATGGGCAAACCCGTCGATCAAATGAAGTATCAACCGCTCGGCGATTTGTTGCTAGAGTTTCCTAAGGACCATCAAAGCGCCACTGCTTACCACCGCGACCTTGATCTAACCACAGGCGTGGCCACCGTGACCTATCAAGTTGGCGGCGTAGAATTCCGGCGCGAGGTATTTGCCAGTGCTCCGGACCAGGTGGTGGTCGTGCGCATCTCGGCTAACAAACCCGGCGCGCTCACTCTCGCCGCCAAGTTAGCCGGCATTCCTAACACCAAGGAACCCGGCGATGAATCCTTCACCAGCGAAGTCAATCCGATAGGCGAGTTGGTGTTGCGCGGAAAAACCGGCACCATGGCCGGCATCGAGGGCCGCGTCCGCTACGAGGGCCGCGCCCAGGTGCTGCCAGTGGGCGGTAAATGCGTTATTAATAAGGATGGAGTGTCGGTCGAAGCGGCTGACGCAGTCACGTTAATCATCGCCGCGGCCACCAACTTTAAGCGCTACAACGACATCAGCGCAGACCCCGCAGCGCGGGTGCGCGACTACCTCGCCCAGGTCAAGGGCAAGGGGTTCGAGGTGTTGCGGGCCGCACACGTCGCCGATCACCAAAAATTCTTCGGCAACGTCAAACTGAGTTTGCCGGAAACCACCGCCTCCGCTCTGCCCACCGACCTAAGACTCACCGATCACCTGCCGGCCAATGACCCGCAATTGGCCGCGCTGATGTTCCAGTACGGTCGCTACCTGTTGTTAGGGAGCAGCCGTCCCGGTTGCCAACCGGCTAACTTGCAGGGGATTTGGAACGAAGATATGAATCCGTCGTGGGAAAGTAAGTTCACCACCAATATCAACACCGAGATGAATTACTGGCCGGCCGAAACCACCGGCCTGCAGGATTGCATCGAACCATTAGTCAGAATGGTTCAGGATCTATCGGAAACTGGTGCCAAAATCGCCAAGGTCCACTACGGTGCCGGCGGTTGGGTATTCCATCAGAACACCGACCAGTGGCGTGCGGCCGCCCCGATGGACGGTGCCACCTGGGGCACCTTCTCGGTCGGTGGCGCATGGTTGTGCACCCACCTGTGGGAACACTATCTGTTCAGCGGCGACAAGGACTATTTGCGCCAGATCCAGCCCTTGCTCAAGGGCGCCTCACAATTTTTCCTCGATACGTTGGTGGAGGAACCCGCCCACAAATGGTTAGTCACTTGCCCGTCCAATTCACCGGAAAATTTCCCTGCCAGCCCGGGCAACGGTCCGCACAAAGTTGAAGGTATGGGCTACGATGTGCCTGGCACCACCATCTGCGCAGGCTCGACAATCGATCTGGGAATCGTCAAAGACCTGTTCACCGCTTGCAGTGAAAGTTGCAGGATTCTAGGTATGGACGAAGACTTTGGTAAGAAAGTAGCGGCAACGCGAGCACGCCTGGCTCCGATGCAGATTGGCAAAAACGGCCTACTGCAAGAATGGTTGCATGATTGGGGCGTGCTCGAATCACAGCATCGCCATATCTCCCACCTCTATGGCTTATACCCTAGCAACCAAATCACCCCCACTGCCACCCCCGAGCTGGCGCTGGCTGCCAAGGCTGCCCTGGACATCCGCGGCGATGTCGGCACAGGCTTCGGCATGGCTTGGAAAGCCGCCTGCTGGGCACGCCTCTACGATGGCGAGCACGCACTGAAATGCCTGTCTAACCTCGTGGCCTTGCAGACTACGCCTAACCTGTTTTCCAAGTGTTTCCGCGCCGCGCAGGTGGATGGTGCCCACGGTGCCACCGCCGCCATCGCCGAAATGCTCATGCAATCGCACGCCGGCGAAGTCCACTTGCTACCTGCACTGCCCAAAGCTTGGGCCACTGGCTCGGTCAGCGGCTTGCGTGCCCGCGGCGGTTTTTCCGTGGACTTGGAATGGAAGGATGGCATGCTCACCAACGCAGCGATTCACTCGCAATCCGGCAACCCGCTGCGCGTCCACTACCAAGATCGCGTCCGCGACGTCACCCCGGCAAAAGGCGAAACCTTCAACTGGAACGGCAAGTCATAAACTGCCAGAAACACCCACACGATGCATCAGGTAATGCATGACGAAGAATGCCACAGATTTTTGGAATGCTTAAAGCCCCTCCAGATGGTCTATCAACTTAATAAATATTATGATCGTCAGTATTTTCAATGATGTAATCGGTCCGGTGATGCGCGGGCCGTCCAGTTCGCACTGTGCCGCTGCGTTGCGCATCGGCCGGCTCGCCCGCGACCTGATGGATGCAGACTTCAGCGACGTATTGGTGGAGTTCGACCGCAATGGTTCGCTGCCTAACACCCACGACACCCAAGGCTCGGACATGGGCCTCTTCGGCGGATTACTGGGCTGGGACGCTGACGACGCGCGCCTGCCAAACTCGCCGCAGGCGTTGCTCGATAGCGGCGTGCGGTTATCTATCGAAACGGTTGACGCCGGGGACCCCCATCCTAACACCTATCGGCTAACCCTGCACAGCACGCGGGAAACCCACACGTTGCGCGCCATTTCGACCGGTGGTGGCATGATGGAAGTTATCGACCTCGATGGTTTCGCGGTTTCGATGTTCGGCGATTGTTACCAAACCTTGTTGTGGGTCGAGGGGCCGGCCGAGACGCTCATCTCTCAACTGGAAAACCGCTGCGACGCCGATGCTATCTTGCTCCATCAGGCCGATGGCAGACAACTCATCGAGGTCAAGGCCGATGGGTTTGTTAGTGATGCTATCCTATCCGAACTGCCCGGTATCCGTTCCATCAAACGCCTCGCTCCGGTACTCCCGGTCATGTCGCGCAAGGATACACGGGTACCCTTCGGATCTTGCACGGAAATGCTAGATCACGACGCCGGCCGTGCCACCCCGCTGTGGCAACTCGCCGTGCAATACGAAATGGCGCGCGGTGGCATCAGCGAAGCGCAAGTCGTCGCCAAAATGGTGGACATCGTGCGCATCGTGCGCCTGTCGATTGCAGCGGGCATCGCCGGCACCCATTACGACGACCGCGTGCTCGGCCACCAATCCGGCCGCTTCGATGAATTGATGCAAACCGGAAAATTGCTAGATGGTGGTGCATTGAATCGCATCATCCTTTATGTAACAGCATTGATGGAGGTGAAAAGCTCGATGGGCGTGATCGTCGCTGCACCCACCGCCGGTGCCTGCGCGGCACTGCCCGGCGCGGTTATCGCCATGGCCGAAGCCATGGGGCTGGACGAGGAAGCGATGGCCAAAGCGTTGTTAGCCAGCGGTCTCATCGGCGTGTTCATCGCCACCCACTGGACGTTTGCCGCAGAAGTCGGCGGCTGCCAGGCCGAGGGCGGGTCCGCCGCCTGCATGGCCGCCGCCGCCCTGGTGACCCTGGCCGGTGGCACGCTAACGCAAGCACTGGCAGCCTCCTCGATGGCTTTTCAAAACATGCTCGGCCTGATATGTGATCCGGTGGCCAACCGCGTCGAAGTCCCCTGCCTCGGCAAAAACGTCATGGCCGCAAGCAATGCTCTGGCTTGCGCCAACATGGCCTTGGCCGGCTTTGATCCGATCATCCCGCTCGACGAGGTGATCGCCTCCGCCAAGCACGTCGCCAGCCAGATGCCGCGCGAGGTGCGCTGCACCAACCTCGGCGGACTTTCCATCACCCCCACCGCCATCGCCCTCGCCGCCAAACTCGCCGACCGCCGCGCCAGCGCCTGTGGCTCCGGCTGCGCCTGCGACTGAGGCACGAAATCACCATGTCTCAACCTCATCCGGACTGTACTTCGCCTGAGCTTTTCGCTCCGGACGTCTTTCTCGGCGCGGACGTGGAGCGGATGAAATCGACCCCTGGAGAGGAACGTGGGGCGATTTTCACTCGCACGGAGGTGGTTTGCTTCATCCTCGATCTGGCTGGCTACACCGCCGATAAGCCCTTGTGGAAATATCGTTTGCTGGAGCCGTCCTTTGGTCCGGGGGATTTTCTTTTGTCCGCCATCGAACGACTTCTCATTTCCGCCCGCCGCGACAAGATTCCCGCATCTCACCTTTCCGACGCCATCCGCGCGGTTGAACTTCACCGCGAGACGTTTGTTGCCACCCGCCAACACATTCTCACTCTGCTTGCGGGGTTTGGTATGACTCATCCAGACGCTGTTGGATTGACGGATGCATGGATTAGCAATGGGGATTTCCTGTTGGAGAATTTGCCGGAAAACTTTGATTTTGTGGTCGGAAATCCACCCTATGTCCGGCAGGAGATGATTCCGGCGGCGTTGCTTGCGGAATACCGGCGGCGCTACACCACACTGTATGACCGCGCCGATCTGTATGTGCCGTTCATTGAGCGGTCTTTGCAACTCTTGAGCAGCGGTGGGGTGCTTGGCTTCATTTGTTCCGACCGCTGGATGAAAAACCGCTACGGTGGACCCTTGCGGCAATTGATTTCACGGGGCTACACCCTGAAGTATTACGTCGATATGGTTGGTACCAATGCGTTTCAATCCGAGGTGATCGCCTATCCAGCCATCACCATCATTCAGCGCGGGCAAATGGGCCGATCCCGTATTGCCCATCGCCCGGAGGTAACAACCGAAGCATTAGCCCGTCTGCGAGACCAAATCACCGGCCCTGCCCGATGCTTCACTGACACTAGTATCGAGATATCCGGTGTCACCAAAGACCAGAACCCATGGTTGTTAGAGGCCGATGCCCAACCATCGCTGGCCCTTGTGCGACGACTCGAAGCGGAGTTTCCCACTCTCGAACAAGCCGGTTGCAGCGTTGGCATCGGTGTCGCTACCGGCGCGGACAAGGTTTTCATCGGCCCGATGGCTGATCTTGCGGTGGAGGATGAACGCAAGCTGCCACTGGTCATGACTCGTGACCTTCTCAATGGTGCCGTCCATTGGCATGGTCTCGGGGTGGTGAACCCGTTTGAAGAAGATGGCTCGCTCGCGGACTTTGCCCGCTACCCCCACTTCGCCGCCTACATGGAAAAGCATGTGACCCAATTGAAGGCCCGTCATTGTGCCCAACGCGGCAATGGCTCGTGGTATCGCACGATTGATCGGATCACTCCCTCATTGGCCCGCACGCCAAAGCTGCTTATTCCTGACATCAAGGGCGCGGCCCACATTGTCCTCGAAGAGGGGCTCCTCTATCCCCATCACAATCTCTACTTCATCGTGGCAAAGGAATGGCCACTTCCCGCGTTGCAAGCTGTGCTACGGGCCGGAATCGCCCACCTCTTCGTGCGTGCCTATTCGACCAAGATGCACGGCGGTTGCCTCCGGTTCCAAGCCCAATACCTCCGCCGCATTCGTCTGCCACATTGGCGGGATGTCCCCATCGACAACCAACAAGCACTCCAATCTGCCGCCGCTAGTAATGACGTGGATACGGTGCTTGCCATCGTTGGCCAAATCTATCATCTTGACCCGGCAGAGAAACAACATCTAGCGGAAGCAAAATAAAATGGGACTCTATCTCGCCAATTCCGAAGCCAAGACCAAAGCGGCAATCAAAGCCTTTTGGAAAGGCCGCAGTGCAGCGCATAGCAAACAAATTGAATCAGGCAAGGCTGATCAAGGGGAACGTTCCGCCGTCACCGGCGGCAAGAACATGGATGGATTCATTTCCCTGATAGCCGATCTGGTGCATGGCAATGGGCTAAAGTCCGCGGACATTCACTTGCAGCGCAAAGCTCTCACGTTACCCGGCTATTTCCGCCCCACCAAACTCTGGGACTTGCTCGTGATGGATCACGGCAAGCTCATAGCCGCACTGGAGTTCAAGTCTCAGGTCGGGCCATCCTTTGGCAACAACTTTAACAACCGGGCAGAAGAAGCCATCGGCACCGCTGCCGACTTTTGGACGGCATACCGCGAAGGTGCCTTTGGCGAAATCGCCCGCCCTTTCCTGGGTTGGATCATGCTGGTGGAAGATGCCGCAGGCTCACGGTCCCCCGTGCGCGATGCCTCGCCCCATTTCCCCGTCTTTTCAGATTTTCGCGAAGCATCCTACATCGCGCGTTATCACGTCCTCTGCAAAAAGCTTATGCAGGAGCAATTTTACACCGCCGCCGCCTGTCTGGCATCGCCGCGCAGTGGCCACAAGGACGGCAAATATTCCTATGAAGCCGATATCACAGGCCCCGGCAATTTCATTGCCACCTTCGCCGGTCACATCGCGGCAGCGGCAGCTCGCTGAGGCCAACCGCGTCGAGGTCCCCTGCCTCGGCAAAAACGTCATGGCCGCAAGCAATGCTCTGGCTTGCGCCAACATGGCCTTGGCCGGCTTTGATCCGATCATCCCGCTCGACGAGGTGATCGCCTCCGCCAAGCACGTCGCCAGCCAGATGCCGCGCGAGGTGCGCTGCACCAACCTCGGCGGGCTTTCCATCACCCCCACCGCCATCGCCCTCGAAGCCAAACTCGCCGCCCGCCGCGCCTCCAGTTGCGGCAGCGGCTGCGGCTGTGGCTGAGGCAAAAAGTCGCCATGACTCACCCTCATCTGGTCTGCACCACGCCCGACTTTACCCTTGAAGCCGCCTTGCACGCCCGTGGGCTGGCCTGCGTCGCCGGGGTAGATGAAGCCGGACGCGGGCCGCTGGCTGGACCGGTGGCAGCCGCGGCGGTAATTTTACCGGCGGGCTTTTGCGACCCGGGGCTAAATGACTCAAAAAAACTCAGCGCCAAAAAACGCGCGGCGCTCTATCTGATACTGACGGGCGACCCGGGCGTCCGCTGGGCCGTCGCGCTGGCATCGGCTGGGGAAATCGATACGCTCAACATTTTACGGGCGACGCATCTGGCAATGCGGCGGGCGGTGGAGGGGCTGGGCGTGACGCCGGACCATTGCCTGATCGACGGTTTGCCGGTGCGGGGGTTTGCGTGGCCGCACGACGGGATTGTGAAAGGCGACGGGCGTTCGTGTTCGATCGCCGCGGCGAGCATCCTCGCCAAGGTCACGCGCGACCGGTTGATGAGTGAGATTGATGCTGAATTTCCGCTTTACGGCTTTGCGAAGCATCAAGGATATGGCACAAAGGGACATCTTGAAGCCCTTCGGATTCACGGCCCTTGTCGCCACCATCGTCGCTCGTTTCAGCCCGTGGCTCAACTCACCTTGCCGCTTGACGGGCCCTGACGGCAAGCCGCGCGACCGCCAATGGCTCGGCCGCTACGGGGAAGACGTGGCCACTGCCTGGCTGCGTGCCCATCAGTGCAAGATTTTAGCTAGAAACTATCACAATATGCGCCGGGGGCGGCGCAGCGGCGAAGTGGATATCATTGCCCGCGAAAGGCTCCTGCTTATGTTCGTCGAGGTAAAAACCCGACACGAGTCCACCAAGATCCGCCCCTTCGACGCGGTGAACAAGGCCAAACAATTACTCATCGAACGCGGCGCCAACGACTGGCTACGGCGCCTCGGCACGCGCCAACTGCCGTGGCGCTTCGATGTGATCGAGGTGTACGTCGCCGAGGGCAAGCTCCCGCGGGTCAACCGTATCCGCGATGCGTTCTAGCCCGGGTTACTCCAGATGTCACACCCACCCACCGGGTTCGGTTGCTAGGGAAAATATTGGCATTCCTATATAGAGAGAGAAATCCTTAAAAAGCCACCTTACCGCCGACGCATCTACCGCCGGAGCACAACGTTGTCAATGAGGTCCATGCCCTCGCCCTCGCCGAGGGTGATGGAAAGGGTGTGACTGCCGGCCGTCACCGGAAATGCCGGGGACGTGTAATGTGCCCATTTCTCGGTAATTTGGGACGGCTCAAGGGACAGCACGGACGTAGCATCCACAGTGACTTTGATAGGCGCGGCGGTTTTCTCATAGCCATTGCGTTTCACCGCGTCAAAACTCAAGATATAACTTCCCTTGTCGAAGGTGAGTGTCTGAGATACGCCGTTGCCCGGACCGCGCATGTACACGGCGTGGCGCGAAGCATCTGGCGGACGCGGGGCGCTAGGTGCTTCCACCAAATCCCGGATCCCCAACTCGCCGTCATTCCTTGGTTTGATCAGGGTCCAGTCTGCCACGGCCGCTTTTGAATCACTGGCACCATCCAGATTGGCCGCACCGGCGGATGACTCGAACCCCGGGTTGCCGATAGCCACCGCGCCGAGAGTGGGCGTGACGGTTACCTGATAGCGGCGGGTGCTGCCGTCGGCAGAGGTAATGATATAAGTTTGCGGCTTGCTGAAGTTATTGCTAGCTCCAGACGCCGGCCGGCCCTTGACCTGCGGCGAACCAGTGTCGTAACGCGGCGCCAGCTTGGTTAGATCGGCAGCCAGTGGCACTTGCACGCGGATATCATTGCCGGAAATAACGGCTGGCGGAGCGCCGGGGAAGCCAAAGTCTAGAATGGTGGCGATAGGAGCCCCCTGCAACTCGGCGACAATGACGGTGGGATATTCACCGCTGAGTACGTAGGACGATTCGGGCACGACGATAGTTTGGATGCCGGTGTCCGCCTTGGTGATCGTCAATGGCTGTTTTTTAGCATCTGCGGCAAAATAGGCGCGGCCGATCCGGGTGGTCATGCCCGGCAGCGTCAGCTTGCGATCAGCCGGCAGTTTACTAACCGAAACATAGAGTGTGTTGCCGTCGCGGGTCATACCGCCCCAGGGGAGTTGGTTAGGCGCGGGCAGGAACTTATCGGCTTTTTTCACATCCACATACTTAGCGAGGTCGCGCATGCCAATGACATTGAACTGCTTATCTTTGAGATATTGCATCATGAGGGTGAATTTTTCCGGGGCTAGGCTCACCGCCATGTGTTCACCTTCGGGTACGCCATGGAATGTGAACACCGCGATTTGGCCGCCGCTCGCCTGTTGCACATAACTGATGAATGTCTCCAAACTCACATTATCCTGAATGCCCCACGATGGCACATTCAACGGATGATCCAACGTCGGACGGTACGGGCGGTTGCCGCCAGCCCGGCCGAAAGTATATTGATGGGCGATAAGCTCCGGGTACTCATACGGGTAAACCGCATACACCGGCCAACACAAGGTCGTGGGCTTGGGCACGTGGTTGCTCGTAAACTCGCTTTCCAAGTTGAGCCAGGCGTCGATGGACGCCCCGCCATGCCCCTTGGTGTGGTTGCCCACATCAAAGCCTGCGTCAGCCAGGGACTTGATCTGTGGCCACGTCATGTACCAATCCTTGCGGGTGTTGAAACTATCAAAATCACAAATGTAAAACGAGCCGCCGAAACCGAATTTTTTCAGCAATGGTGCTACCACCGTGGCATGGCTAGCGACGCTGTCATCGAAGCTGAGGACCACGGTTTTATCGGGGATTGGATGCGCGACGATGCCATAGGGATCCGGGGCGACTGGGGGGGCGGCCAAGGAACTGGACTGCAGAGCGATGGTAGCGAGGAGGAAGGCTTTCACGGAAGGAGAGTTCATAAGATGGGTGTGTTTACCATTGGGTGGACAGAATGATAAGAGATGAGAATAGGGTGTCACTGCATAGGGTGTCACTGCAAACCACTCGGATCCGGGCAGGATGCCCGGACCACGGTGGCACGCAGCAGACTCATGTCCTTGAAAAGCCAAAGATCTCGTCGCCAGGTCGAATTCTTGCGCCTTCCCTCTTCCCTCTTGTGTCTTGAAGTCTAGAGGCGCAGAGCTGCGCTAATTCTTGATGCTGCGCAGTTCGGGATGGTCCTTGGCGGCTTCGATAGCCTTGATGGCGTCCTCGGCAGCCCCGGTGCGGCGGTTGTTAAGTTCGCCGGCGGGATATTCGCCGCGCTTGCATTGGGCATTTAATTCCACGATGAGTTCCTTGAGGCCGGGAATCGCCTCACGAGCTGCCGAACCATAACCGACAATCTCTTTCATGATCTCCCCGGTGCGGCCTTCACTGCCGTGCCCACCTTGTGTTTTGGCAAAAACAACCCCGGCTCCGATAGCTTCCTTGTAGTGATACTTAGTGAGAGCCCGGAAAGCACCCATGCGAATTTCCGCGCCAAACATCGTGTCCGCCGGACACAGCGACTTGACCGCAACAACGAGATCAGGTGCCAGCGCCTTCACATCCTCGGCAGTCAATTGATTCTCAAAATATCCGCGCAGGGTGGCACGCGCCATGCCATCAGGATTTTTTGAAATCACCTGGATCGCCGGATAGAGCAACTTTGTGTCCGCCGTCTTGAGCGAGCCGGTTAGACCGCCGGAGAACAAGGCCGCCGCCAACTGGCCCTGGGTGATTTGGATAGCATCTGCCCAGTTGATTGGATGGGCGGGTTCGGCGGTCTTGACCACTGCCTTGAGAATATCGGGAAGGGCGGGAGCGGCGGTGCCGCCCATTTTCCGGATGGCCTGGGCTGCCTTATAGCGCAGCCAGCGGTCATTGGCCGAGAGTTGGCGAACCAGCACTGGCAGGGCCTCGGCACAGTTGAGGTAGCCGAGGGTTTCGCAGGCACCTTGGGCGACGTGCGCATCCTTGTCTTCCGCCAAGGTAATGAGTTGTGGCAGCATGGATTTTGCCTCCGGGCGTTTGGCCAATTCTTCGGCTGCCCAACCGCGCACAATGGGTGACCAATCGCTGAAGGCGGCCACCAATTCTTGCACGCTCTTTTTCTTACGGTCCAAATCGAAGCTGCCGGAGGCGATGGCAGCAGCCACCTGTTGCGGAGACAGGTAGGCGGCGGGTTTCAATTCCTTGCCGGTGATGCAGAGTTTTTTCAAGGGCATGGAATACGTCAGCACATAGCTGGCGGTGGGGCTGAGGCCGTCGTAGCTACTATGGCCGTAGTATGTATTATCATCCGTGCTGCCGGGGCCGTACTGCTCGCCGCCGTCATAGGTGAACGAGCCGTCACAGCGGCGCACCAAGTCGAGGTGCCAAGAGGCTTCCTTAAAGAAGGCGGCGGTAGCGGCAGGGCCGCCGACGTTGGCGCCCAGGGCGCTCCACAAATAACTAAACCCTTGGCCGGTATGACCACACTCGCGGCTGCGGTAGCCGGCGGTGGCCATTTTAGCGAAGAACTGAGCTTCCTTGAGCTTATTATCCTGGAGCGAAAACATCAGTGCTGAGATAGAGTTCTTGCCATTGTTTTCATGATATGGCCAAGGCTCATGCTCGCCATAAGGGATGGCTCCCTTGTCTGCGAAGTAACCGAAGAACCCGGCGGCCCGCGCGATTGCAGCATCCACCTCGGGATCCTTCACGCCACAACGTTTACCTAACACAATCGACAAATTCGCCGGCAGTCCGCACATATTTACCGGGCCATAAGGTGGGATCGAGCCATGCAATTTACCCTCGGGCGTGAGCCGCGAAATGCCGTGGCCGATGGTGCCATACATGCTCTGGCCTTTAGCGAGATTGACGGTGTATTCGGTGACGGCATGCAAGATATCCTTGTCGCCGGTAGCCATGTAATACTCGCAGAGGAACAGGTTGCGATAACCCCAGTCCCAGATGATCATTCCGTCCTTCAACTCGAGTTTGAGGTTGGTCGGTCCCATCTTGTGGGCGAAGTCGCGCAATTTAGGCAGGTACTCGGGGTTGCCTGTGGCTAGCAGGGCGAGGCCGTTGACGGCGCCGTTCCAGCTATCATTGAGGGGTTCGGTTTCGAGCGCCTTGCAGGCTTCCTCGAAGATGCGTTTGGACTTGGGGCAATTGTAGGGCGCGGTGGCACTGTAGGTTCCCATCACCCGCAATTTCAACTGCACCTCTTCGGTCGCGCCGGCACGCCAGCGCGTCAACTTGAGGATGCCATTGTTCGTTTCCTTCTCGGCTTCCTGGATCGCCGCGGCGATGCTCTTGCGGGCGTCGTCGCTGAACAGTTTGCCGCCCGCTCCCAAAATCACGTCGTCCACTTGCATCACCCCGTCGGCCGGGGATTTGGCACCGACGTGAGTGACAAGGATTTGGCGCGAAGCCAGCGTGGTGCGGCCCTGCAGGCTATCGAGGTAATCGGCCGGTTTGGTGTAGATCCAGCCGCGCAAGCCGGTGGAACCGAGGTTATAGGTGCCCTTGCGGTCCACCGATGTGGACTTGGTTAGATCGGGAGGAGAGGCGGCGGGTTCAGCGTGGAGTCGCCCGCCGGAGAAGGCGGAGAAGGCGACCAGCAGGGATGTCAGGCGACAGGGGTTGAATATCTTCATGCGTCTTTGATTTTTTATTAGTTAGGTGGAACCCGGAAAATTTCTACTGGAAGGCACAGAAACGCAAGCATATTCCACCCCACTAATTTCCCGGTTCCCGGCCCAGTTACTCGGAAAGACTCTAGGCAAAAGCTTCGTGCAACTTGCGCCCGGCTGCTAAAATACGGTAATCATCGTAATTGACCTTTTCCGCCGGCGGCCCGAACACTCCGTTGGATATGTTATGCTCCACCCACTCGGCACAGGCTTGGGCCGCCACCAAATCCTCCTGGTCGAAATCCACCCACTCCTGCAAACCCACATCGCCCATCGTGGCCCCCAACGTGATATAACACGGCCGCGGCAGCGCCTCGTCGCGCCGCACCAAGGCCAAGGCATACATCGGTAATTGCAAATTGACCCAGCGATACTCTAGCAATTTGCCATTTACGGGGCGTTGATGCAGCGCCGGCGAATCGATTAGATGCGACGCCACCGCGGTATTGGCCAGTTGCTTGCTGCGATGTGCCCGTTCCACACCGTCCACCTTGCCAGTTTTGTAATCGATGACCCGCAACTCGCCGCTGACGCGGTGGCGGTCGATGCGATCGATTTTAGCCACGAGCAACGCGTTGCCGACCACTAATTCCACTTTACGTTCGACATCCACAACCTGCCAGCCATCGGCGTGCTGATAGGCTTGGATGCGAGCCAACCACGACAAGCGCTGACGCAGCGACTCGGTCTGTATTCTAACGGCCATAGGCAAGCGATTGCCGAACCACTGGGCGACGACGCGGTCGAGTTCGGCAGAGAGCCAAGCGGACAAGGCCGGGATATTTTCGAGTTCGCGGGCGACGGTATCTTTGCCCCAGCGTTCCAGCACCTCGTGAGCGACCGTGCCAAAATCCCTGGCATTCCACTCCACCCGCCCGGGCTCGGGTTGTTGCATGCGGACCACATGTTTCAGATAGAAGCGCAACGGGCAAGCGAGGTAATCAGTGAGGGAGGTAACGCTGATGCGCTTGGGCGGTTCCAACTTACGCAACGACCATTGCCAATCGGCATGCCAGCGCAGGCCGGCTTCGGGCGGTTCTATCTCACGGAACAGTGTCATCACCCGCTGCGGCAATGCCGTAGGTTCGGCGGCCAGCAATAAACGCGAAGGCAGCAAGGTTTCGCCGCCGCTACCCGTCTTACCGCAAATCACGTCAACGCGACCGCCGAAGCAGCGCCCCTCGACCATCGCCTTGAACAAAAAAGCATCGCGAGCCGCCCGCATGGCATCAGTGATGAGGCCCAGGCGCTCGCGGGCGGCCTCGCTCAACCATGGCTCGCCGCCGGAACGAGCCGGCACCTTTCCCTCATTCAATCCGCAAAGCACCAAGTGGCGACCGGGTTCATAATATAAGTCAAGCCAACCGTGAACATCGATCACCCGGCCGGCCGGTGGAAGCGGCGTGGCTGGAACCGCATCATCTAACATCAAATCCAGCCAAAACCCCGCGCCGTGTTGCACGCGCCCAATCACCGGTGCCGCCTGTGCCAGCCACTCGCCGAAGGTGGGAGCCATTTCCGCAGACGCCGGGCCGCAGCCAGCGAGGACGGCCAACATTTCCGCGAGAGCCCCGGTAAAAGCGTCGCGCAAACACCGTGGACGCCGCCCTTCCAATGCCAGAGCGGCAGCTAGAACATCCAGAGCAGCCGCCCTGTGCGGCTGACCGCGGAACCCATCCATGTCGAGTCGCCGTTGCAAATCCTCGCTGCGCATCACCCTGCCGCGCTCTCGCATTTCCGCCAAACACCGG
>JBAXOP010000008.1:0-39109 GCA_037133195.1 Verrucomicrobiota bacterium
TCTGGGGGGCGGAGAGCCCGCGCTTGCGGATGTTGGAGAACTTCGACATTCTGACGCTGGAAACCGTGGCGCAGGCCAAGGAGACCCTCAAGACCCAACCGGCCGACAAGAAGGCGTTGAAGGTGGTCGCGGATTGGACTATTGCTAACAACACGTTCGAGAAACATCCGGGATATCTTCTGAACATGAAAGGCTTGGACTGGAAAGGCAAGCCGTCGAAAGACAGCTATGGCTATCAGGGCGGCAAGTATGTGCTGAATGCCGCCGCCCTCGCACGCCCCGAATACCCCGCCATTCTGGCCAGTCTGGACCACGATATCAACCAGGTGTTAGGGACCACCGCCAACCGCTTTCATCAGGAGTGTTATTATGACATGCTGCAGGGCTTCGGCATGCTCAGCGTCGGCTTGCAAAAGGGCCTGCTGCAGAGCATCGCGCCGGATGCCGGTGGCGATCCGGTGATCCGGGTGTTCCCGGCCTGGGATGTTGCCAAGCCGGCGGCGTTCAGTTTGTTAGCCAAGGGCGGGTTTTTGGTGTCGGCTGCGGCCAAGAACAGTGCGGTGAGTTATGTGGAGATTGTTTCCCAGTTGGGCGGCACCTGCCGGATTAGAAACCCGTGGCCAGACGCCAAACTCACCCTTTTCCGCAATGGCGTGGAAGCCACCGACTTTACCGTTACCGCTCAAACGCTCATGACCTTCAAAACCCAAAAGGGCGAAATCATCAGGCTGGTCAAGCGCGGCGTGAATCCAGATACTCTCCGGGAAACCATCGGACGCTAAACAAAAAAACAGAATATAGATGAAACCTATCCTAATCCTAACCGATTTTCCACCCGTGAGATGCAACACATGACCGAGCTTGAACCGCTGCATGTTGAGGTGCCCACCAAGATCCGATTCCTGTGGGGAATGGGCGGCTTCTCCGATGCCATGATTTACAACGGCACGGGCAGCTTGGTCAATGTCATCTATGTCAACGCACTTGGCGTCAATGCGGCTTTGGTCAATCTGGCTTGCGCTATCCCTAGGTTCTTGGATTTTGTGACCGACCCGATGGTCGGCCATCTATCCGACAACACCCGCACGCGCTGGGGCCGGCGCCGGCCGTGGATGTTGGCCGGGCTCATCATCAGCGCTCTAACCACGATGCTCTTGTGGTATCCGCCCCACGCGCCTGCCGGCGGGGATTGGCGGACGTTTGCCTATCTGGCGGTTCTGATGTCGTTGCTCTATGCGGTGGGTTATGCGTTTTTCTGCATTCCGCATGCGGCGATGGGCTATGAGATGACTACCGATTACAATGAACGCACGCATTTGTTCAAATGGCGTTTCACATTATTTGCGGCGGCTGGGTTTTTGAACCCGTGGTCATTGCCCTTGAGCATGTGGCTGGAGGGTCCGCGAGCGCAGGTCTCGCGGGGATCTGAGGGAATCATCACGGTAAGCGCGATTGTCGCGGCGATGATATTACTAGCTGGATTGCCTTCGGTGTTTTTCTGCAAAGAGAAGGTTGGCGACCATCGGGGTGAGGCAAAGATAGGATTTCTTCGCGCGGCCCGGTTGACGCTGGATAACAGGCCGTTCCGGCTATTGGTGATCAGCAATGTCATCACCAAGTTCTGCATGCAGGTCACGGGGATTTTCTTTGCGTTCATTTTTCTCTATCACATCACGCAAGGCGATCAGCGTGCCGGTTCGGCATATCTGGCGATTTTCTTCAATGCCCTCAATGTCTTCAGTCTGTGTTCGATGGCACCTGTGGCTTGGCTCACCGATAGGATCGGCAAGAAAAACAGCCTGCTAACGATGCTGCTGATGAGCGCGGTGGCGTATGCTTCGTTGTGGTTCACCTTCACCAATGTGCCCGGCGCGTTCGTACACATCCCGTTGCCGTGGGGTGCCCCTGGCAATGGCTTTTCGATCCATTGGCCATGCATCATCACAGCAGCACTCATCGGCATGTTCACCTCCACCATCCCCATGATCTTGAATTCCATGATCGCCGATGTCTGCGACTTGGACGAACTCAAGTCCGGCCACCGCCGCGAAGCGTTTTACGGCGCAGTATTCGTCACCACCGATAAAATCGCCATGGCTGTCTCGCTGGCACTCCAGGGGGTTTTGTTAGTCGCGTCCGGCTTCGATTCCAAGCTTGATGTGCAACCCGCCGGCACCATTCACTTCTGGCTCTTGGCACTGATCATCACCCAGCCGACGGGATTCCTCATCGGAATGTTATCCATCTTTATCTATCCACTATCGAGGAGCCGCCTTCAGGAAATCCGCTCCGAACTCAATGTCCGCAAGCGCCAGGTGGTAACCGGTGCTGCCTGCGCCGCCAATATTATCTAATAAAAAATGGCCATGGAAACTAACAAATTCACCGAGCCGCCGATCCTATCGGAAACGCGACTGCTGGGGATTCACGTGCCGCCGGTCTGGCTGCAGGAAGACGGCAAAAGCATGCAACCACTCACCGTGGTGATGTGGTATGCCGGAGACGACCACGAAGCAAGCGTCGCGTTGGACGGAGGAACTCCGGTCAAGGTACCACTCCAACAGGGTGAGCAATCGTTCGAACTGAAAGTCGCCGCCGCTGAACAACCACGCACGGTGGCCTTGCGCATCACCACTTGGAGCAAGGTGCTGGCAGATGTCCAATTCTCCATCGGCCCGCCACGCATCCGCGACATGTGGGTGCTGCCCCATTCACATGTCGATATCGGCTATACCCACCGCCAGGCGGAAGTCCTCGACTTGCAGGTGCTAAATCTCGAAAGCGCCATCCAGCTGGCCGCGGCCAGTGCGGCCAACCCGCCGGGCCTGCGCTTCAAGTGGAATCCCGAGGCGGTTTGGACGCTCGACCATTATCTGCGGCGGGCAACCCCGCAGCAGCGTGAGGCGTTCATCGCGGCAGTGCGCCGCGGAGACGTGGAAGTCAACGCGCTTTATACCAACATGCTCACCGGCCTGTGCCGCCCCGAGGAATTGGCGCAATGCTTGGCCTGCGGCGTGCAAATCGCCAAGCTAACAGGCGTGCCGCTGGCTACCGCGGCCATTTGTGATATCCCGGGATTTGCCTGGGGCATCGTGCCGATGCTCGCCCAGGCAGGCGTGAAATACTTTGCGGTCGGCCCTAACATGGCCGACCGCGTGGGCCACATCCATGTGTGGGACGACAAGCCGTTTTACTGGGTGTCGCAGAGCGGCGAAGACCGAGTATTGTGCTGGGTGGTGGACAACTATCATCGCAAGGACAATCTCGAACAAGCCGTCATCAACCAAGTGGCCCAGCTTGAACGCGGCGGCTTCCCCTATGATTCCGCATTCATCTTCTGGGTGGCGACCTGGCCGAATGGCGGCGTGGATAATGCCCCGCCCGATGACCAACTCGTGAACAAAGTGATAGCCTGGAATACCAAGTATGCCATACCCAAGGTTCATATTGGTTTGGCCCGCGAGTTCTTCCATGACTTCGAGGCCAATCACGGCGCGAGTTTGCCCGAATTTGCCGGCGATCTAACACCCCACTGGGAGGACGGCGCAGGATCCACCGCTCGCGAAACCGCCATGAACCGGAGCTCCGCCGAGCGCTTGGCCCAAGCCGACGCCTTGTTTGCCATGACCGATCCGGGCGCTTATCCCGCCGCCGGATTCGCCGCTGCCTGGGACAACGTGTTGCTGTACGGCGAACATACCTGGGGCGCTTGGTGCAGCGTGCTGCAACCGGATGCTCCGCTCACGTTAGACCAATGGCAAGTGAAAGGGGAATTTGCCAGGGAGGCCGACCGCCAATCCCGCGCGTTGGTTGCTGCGGCCTTGCCGCCGGCCATCACTTCCCACGAAATAGATGTCTATAATACCACCCAGTGGGAACGCACAGACCTGGCAGTGGTGCCTCCCGCATTGGGTGGCAATTCCGTGCTCGATGAACTGGGCCAACCCGTGGCCTGCCAGCGCCTCGCCTCCGGCAGCCTGGCGTTTCTGGCGCAGCAGGTACCGCCGTTCGGAACCAGGCGCTATCAACTCAGCGACCTGCCACCTCCCGTGATCGGTGCCGCTCTCGCCACCGGCCTGTCCTTGCAGACGTCACTGCTCAGCCTCCAAGTCGATCCAACCAGCGGCGCCGTGAGTAGTCTCAAACTAACGGACAGCGACCACCCATACGTCGATCCAACAGCTCCGGTAGCCCTCAACGACTATCGTTATGTGCTGGGTGCCGATACCTTAAACGCCCGGGGCAACGGCCCGGTGCGCGTCGTGGTGCTGGAAAACGGCCCGCTGGTGGCTTCACTGCGCATTGAATCGGATGCCCCCGGCTGCATCAGCTTGGTCCGGGAGGTGCGCGTGATCGACGGGCTCGACCGGGTGGAAATGATCAACCATGTGGATCGGAAGTCTGTTAGAGAAAAGGATGCGGTCCACTTTGGCTTCGGTTTCAATGTGCCTGAGGGCACGGTGCGCATGGAGACACCGTGGGCGGTCGTGCGCCCGATTGTGGATCAATTGCCCGGCGCCTGTTGCAATTGGTTCACGGTCCAGCGCTGGGTGGATGTGTCTAACAATGAGTGCGGTGTCACTTGGGCGCCGGTGGATACGCCGCTGATTGAGATCGGCGGGCTGACCGCCAATTTGGTGGGCGGGGTGGGATTTGGCGAGTGGCAGACGGTACCACCGGATGCCTACATGACCCGGGCGCTGGATTCCCAAACCCTCTATTCCTGGGCCCAAAATAACCATTGGAACACCAATTACAAAACCGATCAACCCGGCATGGCCACTCTCCGATATGTGCTGCGGCCTCATTCCGGCACTTACTCGGCGGCCATGGCAGCGCGATTCGGACATGAAACGACGCGTCCTTTGTTAGTAGCGGCCGCTTCTGCTAACCCCGCGGGTTCCTTGTTATCCATCTCGACGCCGGATGTTCTGATAGAAACACTCAAGGTCAGTGCCGACGGCAAGGCACTCATCGTGCGTTTGTTCGGGGTTTCCGACCAATCGCAAACAGCCACACTTACATGGCATGCGATCAAGCCCGCTGCCGTCTGGCTAACAGATTTAACCGAACGACCCGTGGCCGCCGTGAGTGGCGCGATCCGCGTGCCGGCTTATGGCGTGGTGCACCTGCGAGCCGAATTGCCCTGAACCATTGTTCAATCCTTATGAATGCCATCCTACAAACATTGACACGCCATGCCGCAACCATCCAACCGGTGGTCCGGTACTATAACGGCAACCGCCTACGCGAGGAATGCGTATTCGATCTAGCAGAACAAGCCGGCCTGGCCTGCGGTGAGGCCGAGTGGAGTTGCCAATCCCGGATCGTGGCGCGGCCCGGCAGCGACGGCCACTTCGACTTGGATTGCACGTTCCGCCTAACCCGCGGCACTGCGGAGTCCGCCGGAATCGGTGTGGCTATCAGCTTTTCCGACTGGTCGCCAGATAACTACGTGCTGCTGCCCTCGGCGGTTTATGATAGTAATAACTTTACGATTTGGGACATCAAGTATCCACCGTTCTGGAGTGATCCATCGCAATTCCGGGCGGACATGCCGACCACCGCGACGCCGGTGCCGCGCTTGAGCGCGGATAGCACGCGCCTTGAGCAGACCACGGGCGATACGGCCGCGCCGTGCATGGGGTTTCGCTCGGCAACCCGCCAGCAGGGGTTTCTGCTGCTGACCACCCAGGGAACCCGCTTTGGCAACTCGGGCCTAACGGTTGAAACGAGTGACGATCGCAGCCGCGCCCACTTTCTGGTGTCGGCGCCCTGCGTGCGCGAATTCCGCCAGGACCACTGCCATGCGGTGCCCAGCGACGATCGTGCCTTCAACTGGCAGGCTGGCGATTCGGTGACGTTGCGTCTGAGTGTGTGCTTGTTCGCCGCGCCACATCTGCAATCACTGTTCGACCGGTTCTGTGAGATCCGCAAGGCGCCGATCAATCCTTCAGCCCCAACACACGAACTGCCATTCAGTGAGGCTTGGAAAATCCTGGATGCCAAATACAACTGCGATAATTGGGACGAAGCCCTCGGTTACTATCGGCTGGCACCCAATTCCGACACCACCTTCGCCGTTAGTGACAATCCGCTGTGTTTCCTCTGGCAACTCGGCTGGGTCGGCGGCGGCATCGCCACTCTGCCCCTGAGTTTCCAAGGCTCTGATCTATCGAAAAAACGGGCCTGGCGCAACCTGGAGATGTGGTTTGAACGCACCTCTGCCCCATCGGGGTTTTTCTATGGCATCGGCGATGGCGAAAACTTTTTTGGTGACGGCATTGACGGGCCGCACCCGCACCATCTGCACATGGTCCGCAAGAGTGCCGACGCCTTGTTATTAGCCCTCAAGCATTTCGATCTATTCCGCAAACAGCAACGGGAAATCCCGCCACTGTGGATCACCAACACCCGCCGCCTGGCCGAGGCATTCACACGCTTGTGGGAGCAATCGGGCCAGTTCGGACAATTCGTGGACGTGGAGACCGGCGACCTGCTCATCGGCGGTTCGGCGGCGGGGGCCATCGCGCCGGCAGGATTGGTGCGCGCGTCGCTCTATTTCGATGAGCCGCGATATTTGTGTGTCGCAGAGGCGGCGGCACGGAAATACTATCAGGAGTTTGTGCTCCGTGGGTTGACCACAGGTGGCCCCGGCGAAATCCTCTCCGCACCTGATAGCGAGGCGGCCTTCGCCATGCTCGAATCCTTCGTCACCCTGTTGGAAATCACCGGCAATAACGAGTGGCTGCTACCGGCACGAGACTTGCTGCGGCAGTGCGCTACCTGGGTCGTGTCCTATGACTATGAGTTTCCAGCGGATTCCACGCTCGGCAAAAGCCAGGCCCGAACCACCGGCGCGGTCTGGGCCAATATCCAGAACAAGTGCGCCGCTCCCGGGATTTGCACCCTCTCAGGCGATGCCCTGTTGCGCCTCTGGCGTGCCAGCGGCGACCCGCTGGCGCTTGATTTAATCCGCGATATCGCCCACGGCCTGCCACAATACTTGTCGCGCGCGGATCGCCTGTTAGGCAAGCCGATGCATCCGGGTTGGATGTGCGAGCGCGTCAACCTCGGCGATTGGGAAGGTGCCCAAGGCATCGGCGGGAATTTGTTCGGCTCCTGTTGGGCGGAAGTGAGCCTCATGCTCACCACCATCGAGATCCCGGGACTCTACGTGCAGCCCGACACGGGAATATTCCACGTCTTTGACCATGTCCTGGCGGAAGCCATCGGGCACCATAATGATTCACTCACATTGCAACTCACCAACCCGACCGGCTTTGACGCCGAGGTGAAGGTGCTGTGCGAGGCATCGACGGCCTGCAACCAACCCCTCGCGCTCAACGCTTTGCTAGGAGCGCGGACCGTGTGCATTCCCGCAGGCGCCAGCGTCATCGAATCGTTCCGCTGTCCCCATGGGTGAGCCAACTTGCAGCAGGACGCTGCGCCGAGAATGGTGCAACGCACTGCGCCGCGGGCGCACGACACTCGCATTGCGGACGTTGGCGGATATTGCTTTCACAACAATGACCCAAATCCACTTGGCGCAAAACGACAACCAAAATACGCAAATGGACAACGACATCCGGCCGCGGATGTGGCAGTGTCTTGCTCTCACAGCTGATTCAGAGGACCGTTTGAATCCCCCGGGGCGGAAAACAGATACTGAAAGTTTGGGAACCAAAAAGGAAAGGTCTCTATCACATGATTGCTCAACAAAACACAGAATTGATACGACGGGATTTTCTAACGACATCCGCCACGGTCGGTCTGGCGGCATGCGTGCTGCCCGCACAGGCGGCGGACGCCGCAAATCCGTCCGCAGCGCCGGTAGATGGAAGCGGCAGCCGGAGAGTACTGCCTATGGGGACCCGTTTGGACCCGAGATGCCCATGGCGCAGGCGCATCGCATGCGTGGCATTCATGTCTCTGAGCCTGCCGTTGATGGCCATGGATCTCTACGTCCAGCCCGCAGCCAGGGCCGGTGGCACCGGAACCAAGCAGAATCCGCTGGCAACCCTAGAGGCGGCCCGTGA
Organism: Verrucomicrobiota bacterium; assembly: GCA_037133195.1. Classification (GTDB taxonomy): domain Bacteria; phylum Verrucomicrobiota; class Verrucomicrobiia; order Verrucomicrobiales; family Akkermansiaceae; genus Luteolibacter. Next base: position 8,040 of record JBAXOP010000008.1, read on the forward strand.
CGTGGTTCGCCGGAGCATCGCCACCGGCATGAAGGAGGACATCACGGTGCATCTGGGGGCGGGCGACTATTTCATCGAAAATCCGTTGGAGTTCGACGACAGGGATAGCGGCCGTGACGGGCATACGATCACCTATCAGGGAGCGCCCGGATTGGCGACCCGGATTTATGGGGGGCGACGCATTACCGGCTGGAAGAAGATCAATGACCAGCAGGTGGAAGCGGACGTGGCGGATTTGCAGCAACATTTCACGCTGTATGAAAATGGCAAGGCGGCCAACGGCGGCTTGTTCCATCTCTTCCTGGATGCGCCGACAGGGGACTGGATCCGGCAGGGGAACCGGTTGATCTATAACCCCCGTCACTTCCCGATCGAGGAGCAGGTCGTGGTGCTTGGCACGGCCAAGGATGTGTTCATCATCAAAGGCCGTTCGATGGAGCAACTCGCCGGCAATCTGGTCTTCGACGGTCTCTGTATGATCGGGTCGGATTTCGCGCCCGAATGGAAAGGAGGTTCCACAGGCTGTGCGACCTGGGACGGTGATTACGATGGACGGCCATGGGGCGGAAAATCACTGGGTCATGGCGTCCTTTCCCCGGACATGCGGCATGGTCAATTTTTTATTGAGAACGCCAGGAAGGTGGTCATCCGCAACAGCAAGCTGTACGGCTCTGGTTTCATGGGTGTGATGTTCCATCGCTGGGCGCAGGAGAATCTCGTTGAGAACTGCTGGGTGGAGACTGCTGGCTGCGATGGGCTCTTTTTCATGGGTTGGGAATGCGGGCGAGGTCCCTTCAAGACAGTCGCCGAATCGTATGTCAACAAGAAGAACGTGGTCCGCAATAATGTCTTCTATGATATCGGCCGCTTCGCAGGAGACGGGGCGGGGCTGTATATGACCTCCAGTGGTGATAACCTGGTTGAACATAATGTGTTCCGCGGCATGAGCCGCTATGGCGTGGCGACCAAGGGTTGGCGCGCCGGAGTCATCAACGAATGCTATCGTTATGATCTGCTTCCCGATTCCCAGAGAAACAGAAAGGAGGAAAAACCCTTTAATGCCGTTGATGTGAAGTTCTATGATGGCTATGTGGTGACGGAAAAAAACCAGGGGGCCGAGCTGCTCCACTCGCGGAATAACATCATCCGCTTTAATGATTTATCGCAGATTGCCCGTGATGGAAATGACATGGGCATGATTGAAATGTGGGGCGCTGGAACCCATAATGTCTGGGAATACAACGCCTGCCATGACGGTGTGAACAACGGCGGCTGGGACTCCTGGATGCATGTCCTGTTCAATGATGATGGATCCCACCAGGCGACGATGCGCGGCAATGTGATGTATTGGATCGCAGGGGGCAACATGTCCCGCGCTGTCATGTCCAAGGGCAACAATCAAAATAACATCCACAATATCGTCGCGGATTGCGATTTATCCAGCGCCTTCACCATGGGGGCTTATGTCGAGCCGGCGAACGACATGACCTGGGTGAACAACATCGTTGCCGCCCAGGTCAGGAGGCTCAATGACATCGGAGGCGGAGTCAAGGAAATCGGTAGGAATCTCTATTTCTATCAGCCCCTTGGCAACGGGGCGGGATCATCGGAAGATAGAGAGACGGTGCAGAGGCAGGTGGCGGAGGCGGTCAAGGCCGGGAAATCCGACAAGGATTCTTTGTATGCCGACCCGCTCTTTGACCGCAAACACCCGTGGTGGGATGCGCGTTACACGGATTACCGGCTGAAGCCCGAATCGCCGGCCTTGAAACTGGGTTTCCAGCAGACCGACCTGTCCAGGATCGGCTTGCAAAATGGCTATCCGTTCAAACTAGCCGACATTTTCGCCCACCCGGCGGGCGAGACCTGGAAGGCCGGGAATTTTAACAGGATCTACAAGGGTTGCGCGCCTAAAGGCATCCTGCAGCCGCATTCGAGCCATGGCCTGGAAAAGGGGACATGGGTTCGATACGATCAGGTGAACTTCGGCGGCGGTGAAAACAGACAATTCCGGGTGAGGGCGGAGTTCCTGACGCCCCAGCAGACTTTTGAAACGACCAGCGGTGGAAGGCTCATACAGGCCGTTGAGGAGCGCCGTTACCAGGCTCCGATCCCGTGCTGGGAGGTCAGCCCTGCCTATAGCGTTAATGGCAAGAAGGGACCTGAGCTGATGGATGTTGCTTTTGCGCCTGAGACGGATCCGGCCCCGGTCAAGTGGCGTGCTGTTATGGAAGGACTCGTGAGTCGTGCTACGGTCCGGCATCCCCTGGGTGTGATCAACTGCGATGTTGCCAATGGCGAGAACCACGCCAACAGCGCGGCTTACATGCGCTCAAGTATATATATGCAGAATGCGCTCAAGATCGAGGTTGAGATCAGGGGTTCTTATGGCATGAAGGTCTGGTTGAATGGCGAAAAAGTTTTTTCGCAAATCGGGAAGATTGACAGCAGTCCGGGCGTGGTCATCAATCTCAAGAAAGGCTGGAACCAGTTCCTCGTGAAGGTTGTCCAGGATGACAAGGACTGGGCGCCGGTCATGCAAGGGTATGGGAACTTCTGGGCCATGATCACCATGCGCTATGAAGGCGGTACTTTCATCGTGCCGGGTCTTCCTGGCAAGGAGTTGGTTGTCCAGCCCAGCACGGGCACAGCCATTGAAGTCAGGCTGGATGCCCCCGATGGCAAGCTGATCGGCGAACTGCCGTTCGGACAGACTACCTGCCCGATCCAGCAGACAAAAGGCAGCCATGATGTCTTTCTTGTATTTCCGAATCAAAATGTGACCAGCATGGACTGGTTCAGGTTTCAATAAACAATGATACCCTCACCCTCAAGGTGGTCGAGCACGCGGCCTATCAATCCGATCCGGCGCCCTATCAGAGCCGCTATCCGTCAGGCAGCCTGGTCCATGAGGGCGTCTGGTACTTCGGCATTTCGGCGAGCAGGGGTACTTCGTCAATTTCCCGTCGAAGTTCATCAGCACCGATGCGTGCTCGATGAGACAATCGAACGCGGCTATAACAGTGTGAGGCTTGACCCGATGCCACAATGGATCGACCTAACAAAGCCGGAGCGTGTGCTGACCTATGCCTCGGTGTGGTTCACCGTGCGGCCGCAGACGACCGCGTGGGTCCTCGGCTTCGCCTGCATCATGTTCTATCCGATCACGCGCAACCGTGCTCTGGATGTCCGCCGCCAGTTGGATGAACGCATCGCCAACCACGGCGCCCCCCAAAGTTAGAGGCAAGATATGTTTGAACTCGAGTACCTATCTGAGTCGTTGGTTCTGAGCGCCGGATCCCGGCGTTTGCGGATCTCTTTTGTCACGGAAACCATCGTCCGACTGACGTTCACCGACGGCCGACCGTTCCATACCAAGCCCAGTCTGATCGTTCGGCCACTGCGGATATTGGCCGCCTTCGAGCTGCAGGAAACCGCCACCGATTTCGTCATCTCCACTCACGCGCTCAAACTCGTCGTCAGCAAGCAAAGCGCGGCGATCCGGTATTATGACCGGCATGACAAGTTGTTGGTGCGCGAACCGGCCCGCGGCGGCAAATGGCTCACCCAAAAGGATGTTTACAAATATGTATATAACAAGACGGCTAAGGTAGCCGCCAACCACGGCATCGACGGGGTGCGCGCGACGGTCAGCGATTCGGAGCGGGTGTTTGACCGCCATGCCTTCGAGGCAAAATTGGAATTGGTCTTTGGCGAACACGAGGCGTTTTTTGGCTTGGGTTCGCACGAGGAGGGATATGGCAATCTGCGGGGCAAGTCTCGCGAGTTGTATCAGCACAACATGAAGGCGGTTGTGCCGTATTTCGTCTCAACCATGGGTTATGGCGTGCTGCTCGATTGTGGTTCCCTGATGACTTTTCACGATGACGCGGAGGGCTCATACATCCGGGCCGACGTGGCCGATGAACTCGACTATTATTTCATCCACGGCCAATCGTTCGATGAGGTGACCCGCGGCTACCACCTGCTCACGGGCAAGGCGCCATTGCCGCCGAAATGGGCTTTCGGCTACATGCAATCGAAGGAGCGCTACGTCAACGCGGTGGAGATGCTCAACGTGGTACGCGAATATCGGCGGCGCGAGATTCCGCTCGATCTGATTGTGTTGGATTGGAAGTCATGGCCTAACGGGGATGGCTGGGGCCAGAAATCCTTGGACCCGCTGCGTTTCCCCGATCCACTGGCGTTCACCGACGAATTGCACCATCTCGGTGCGCGGCTGATGGTTTCCATCTGGCCGATCATGACCGGCGATTGCCCGGACCAGCGCGAATTGCTGGAGCGCGGGTTGATGTTAGGCAACCAGGCCACCTACGACGCGTTTCAAGAGGACGCACGCACCTGCTACTGGGACCAGGCCAACCGTGGCTTGTTCGCAGCCGGGGTTGATGCCTGGTGGTGCGACTGCACCGAGCCGTTCGAGGCGGACTGGCAGGGCGCGGTGAGACCCGGGCCGCAGCAACGGTTGGAAATCAACACCCAGGCGGCGAAGCAATATCTCGATCCAGGCTCTATCAATGCCTATTCCCTGCTGCACTCGCAGGGGATCTACGAAGGCCAACGCAACACGCAGAGCGGCAAGCGGGTGGTTAATCTAACACGCTCATCGTACGCCGGCCAGCACCGTTATGGGACCATCACTTGGTCGGGAGACGTCTGCGCGACCTGGGAAACGCTGCGCCGCTCGATTCCCGAGGGGCTCAATTTCTGCGCGACTGGCGAGCCATATTGGACGGTGGACATCGGCGGGTTTTTCATCAACAATGATTCCGCATTGTGGTTTTGGCGCGGTGATTACGCCGCTGGTTGCCGCGGACTGACAGATGCCAGCGCGCTGGAACCCGACCCGCAGGACACGGGTTGCACCGACCTCGGTTACTGGGAACTCTACACGCGCTGGCTCCAATACGGGGTGTTTCTGCCGATCATGCGCTCGCACGGCACCGATGCTCCTCGTGAAATCTGGCGCTTCGGTGAGGCGGGCACCCCATTCTACGACGCCATCGCCCAATACATCCGCCTGCGCTATCGGCTCATTCCCTATATCTATTCGCTGGCCGCCCAGGTGACGCTTCATAGTTCTACCATGATGCGGCCGCTGGCGCTGGATTTTCCACACGATATCGCAACCCACCAGCTAACCGATCAATATCTGTTTGGTTCCGCACTCATGGTCTGCCCGGTGACCCACCCTATGTATTATCAGCGCGACTCCACGGAGTTATGTGATGTTCCAAAGTGCCGATCAGTCTATTTACCCGCCGGCTATGGCTGGTATGATTTCTGGACTGAACAGGCATATCCAGGCGGGCAATCCATCACCAGCGCCGCACCGTTGGAAACCATTCCGCTATTCGTGCCAGCAGGCAGCATCCTGCCGATGTCGCCGGTGATGCAGTACGTCGATGAACTCCCAGATGCTCCCTATGAGGTCCGCATTTACCGCGGTAAAGACGCGGTGTTTTCTCTCTATGAAGACGCTGGCGATGGTTACACTTACGAGCAGGGCGATTTCTCCATCGTGACCCTGACGTGGGACGATGCACTGGGCGAATTGCATATCTCCGCCCGCACCGGAACCTTTGCAACATTAACAGTAGCGCGGGAATATCAGCTTGTTTTCATCTCGCCACAGGGACGGGAAACAAACCGCCTGTTCTATATTGGACAAGAAATCCTTGTCGCGGCCACGCTCATAGTTCCTGATCCCGGTGAAATGTAATTGGCACATTTTGTCGCTCTGACGTTCTATATCATGAATAATGATGCAGATATTCCTTGCCTCCAGCTGCACTCTCAGCCATTGATACCTCGGTGAGTCTTATCAATTGCAGCCGGTGCTTGCTGGTGCTGGTAGGGTTGCTCGCGGGGCGGGCCGCTTGTGCCGTGGCGGACGTTGCAAGTCCTATGGTGCCTGCGACACTCGCCGCCGACACTCGCTCGTTCAGCTTCACTGCGGCGGGGGTGAGCGGGTTTCGTGGCGGTTTTTCAGCCACTATCAAAGTGGGCGTACACAAGCATGTGTTGACCTCTACGGATGGGGTGGTGGCCGGGGTAACACAACGCCTCACTGAGGAAACGCCGTATGGGCCAGCGGAGGTGAGCGCGACGACACTGCGGTTTGCGGAGCCGCAGGTGGAGTTATTATTCCGACTCGGGCACGTGGCGGGCGTACCGGGTGTGCTGGCACAAGCTGGCATCCGCAATGCCGGCTCACAGCCAGTCAACCTGCTCACCGTGACGCCGGTGGCCGCCGCGCTGCAAGTGGCCGGTGCGGAAGCTGACTGGTTAGTCACTGGCATGGATCCGGTCAATGGCTGCGAGACCATGCTAAGTGACATCCACACGCCACTGCAGGTTTGGGAATATGGCAGCCTATATCGCCGGGATGGTGCCGGTTTATTGTTCGGGCCGGTGGGCACGCCCAGCGCCTACCTCAATACCCGTGTCACACACACCGGCGAACGCGCGGTGACACTCGACATAACATCTCAAATGAGCGGCGTGAGGGTCGATGCGGGGGAGACTCGCTGGGGGCAACAGGTGGTTCTGTTGCTCGAACCACCACAACCGGCCTTGGCACGGTGGGCCACGTGGGTCGGCAAATCCCACCGCGCACGCACCGCCAAAGGAGCCCTGTCCGGTTGGAGCAGTTGGTATTTCCTAGCCGGTGACGTGAGCGGAAAAGATGTGTTAGATATATCAGAGGCGGCGGCGGGGTCAGCTGACCGGTTGCGGCCCGAGGTGATTCAGATCGACGAAGGGTATGAGAATTTGAGCGGAGAGATGGAAGCGAACGAGAAATTTCCGGAAGGTCTGGCGTATTATGCGCAACGCATTGCGGCGGCGGGAGCGCGGCCCGGTCTGCAACTGGGACTTCCAGTGAAGCGCGGCAAAGCGACGCGAGTGGATGCGGCTGGGTGGTCCGGTCTCGCCGGGCGCATCCGGCATGCCGTCCAGGGTGGATTCAGCTATTTAAAACTGAATTTTTATGGGGTTGAGATCATGGCCGGGGAAGATACATATAAGACCTCGTTTGAGGTGATGCGCGAGGGCTTTACCAAACTGCGAGATGCCGCCGGGGAGAATGTCTATCTCTTATACTGCAATTTTCAACCGGACCGGGCGACGGTGGGGTTGGTGGACGCGAGCCGCACCGGCGTGGCGGCCGATCGCAACTCGGTCCGCAGTGCCATGGGCGATGTGCTCCGATCCTATCAACTCCATGAGCGCTGGTTCGCTGTGGACAACGGCAATTACTACATGGGCACCGACATCACCAATGTCAGCGCTATTGCCGGTGGCTGGCCGCTGGTGCGCACGTGGATGAGCATGGTCGGCTTGTCCTGCGGCACCGCAACCACCTCCGATCCATGGCAGTGGGAAAGCTTCAAGCCGAATTGGCGCAACGTCGAGGTGCTCACCCCACCAGCCCGCGAACGCTGCGAGGTGCTCGATCTGGGAACTAGCAATGAATGGCCGCGCCTGGTCGGCCACGTCAAACGCGCTTGGGGCGACTCGACTGTCGCCTTGCTATGGAATCCCGGCAGCACCGAGCAAGCCATCACCTTGGATTTTGCCCAGGCTGGGATGGACGTACAGCGCCGATATGCCGTCTGGTCGTTCTGGGACAACCGGTACCTCGGCGTCACGAAAGGCTCGTGGACCACCCCTACGCTGGCACCGTCAGCCTCCCAGCACCTGTGCTTCACGGACTTGGACCGCGAACCTAACAAGCCATTGCTGGTCGGCTCTAACTTACATATCTTTTGCGGTGCGGCCGAGACCAAGCGGGTAACCAGTGGACGCGGCGCGATGCAAATTGAATTGACCGATGCGGGTGCCCGCGAAGGATATTTGTTTATATATAGCCGCTTGCCTTTGGTGTTGAATGCGGCGAGCGGTCTTGAGGTCACTGGCATCGCCCAAGCCGGCGAGTTCATGTGGCGCGTCGGCATCGCGGGCCGCCAGCGCAGTGCGGTGCAACGACTCGATTTTATTGTCCTGCTGCCCGTAACCCAACAACTATGGTTCTGGTTACTTATCGCCAGCGTGGTTCTCAGCCTGGCATTTGCGGCATCGCGCTGGTTCATCGGCCTGCGATTCCAGCGCCAGCACGCCCTCGATCAGGAGCGCGTTCGCATCGCCCGCGACCTGCACGACGAAATCGGCGCCAACCTGTCGCATATCTCGATCCTCAGCAGCCTTGCGGCAAAACCCAGCACGGAATCTAGCATATCCCGCGAGCACAACGCCGAGGTGGCCAACGTTGCCCGCCAAACGATTCTCGCGTTTGATGAAATCCTCTGGTCCATCAACCCCGGCAACGATACCCTCTCAAGCCTCAGTCACTTTATTTGCCGCCGCACCGAGGAAATTCTCGCACCGGGCAAGCTCACCTGTCAGTTTGAGTTAGACGAGTCATTCCCCGAGCGTTTCGTGCCGCCGCAACTCCGGCATGGCTTGTTGCTCGCCGTCAAGGAAGCCTTACATAACATCCTCAAGCATGCTGCGGCCACCCGGGTCGAGGTCAGTTGTGTCATGCAGGGTAAGGACTTCCTTGTGCGCATATCCGACAACGGCTGCGGCTTCGATCCGCAGGCCGTTGCCAGCACAACCCACGCTCGCCAAGGGCACGGACTGGTGAATATGCGCCGCCGCCTCGCCGAATTGGGCGGTGATTGCCGCCTCGAAAGCAGCATCGGGAGCGGCACCCGCATCACCTTCCGGTTGCCCCTGTACTAACTTCTTAGTTTATCGATCCATCCTGTTATGAAACAAATCCAGGTATCCATCGTCGAAGATAGCGAAACGCTCCGGCGCGGCTTGGCGGCCCTGCTCGACGATGCGCCCGACATGCATTGCCGTAGCGCCTGCGCGGATGCCGAGGAAGCGTTGCAGCGCCTGCCCGCCGATGCGCCGGACATTGTGTTGATGGATATCCGCCTGCCCGGCATGAGCGGCATCGAATGCGTGGCGCGATTGGTGCCTCAACTTCCCGGGGCACGCATCCTCATGCTCACCGCCTACGAGGACAGCGAGGACATCTTCCAATCGCTAGCCGCAGGAGCGCATGGCTATCTGGTCAAGAGCAGTGCTCCCGAGCAATTGCTAGACGCCATCCGCGAGGTCGCCGCCGGAGGCTCACCCATCTCCGGCAGCGTGGCCCGCAAGATGGTGGATTTTTTCCGCGCCCAGACGCCGGTCAACGGCGGGCTCGCCGCGCTGGCCCCGCGCGAGCGTGAGGTGCTTAAGTTATTAGCTGATGGATGTCCGTACAAGGAGATTGCCGAGGTCATGGAGGTGTCGCTCGGCACCGTGCGCACCTACATCGAGCGCATCTACGAAAAACTCCATGTCCACAACCGCACCGATGCGGTCGTCAAATTCCTCGCCCAGCGCCCCCGCTGAGCGCCAAACTGAGGAACCACGGCCTTACTGCCGTGCCTTGGGTAACATGAATCGCCTTCTAGCGCCGCTGTGAGCGCCGCTGCCTATGAAAAATGCACGCCAGCCCGAGCGCCCCCCCCCAACGACACCTCATTCACCACGACGGTCACAGACCGCCGCTACAATCACCTCCTCCTCAACAACCTGGTCCAACCGATCCCCCAAATCATCCAGGGCAACACTATCCTCCATCCCTCCCACCGCGACGAGCGCGGAGCCCTCCGCAAATTCGATTGCATCTGGTCGTGTCCGATGTTTATCCGACATGACACGGCAACGCGATCCTGCTTGAAGTAGAGCGTGTGCGGAGACAATGTGTCCCGCCGCCTCAACGACCAACCCCACAACGAATCACATGCTATCAATCAACCTAATAAAAAACACAGTCAGGTTTCTGACTATAGCCACCATCGCAGGTTTATCCAACCAAGCATACGCCGAGGAAAAACCCGCTGCTAAATCAGAAATCACCTGGAAGGAAATCGGCAGCGCCCCCGGCATTGTCGCCATGGCCGCTGTTGGCAAAAACCTATTTGCTATCAACTCAGCCAAAAAATTACTGCTGTGCGAACCCGCCACCACTCCGGTGGTGTGGAAAGAACTCGGCGATGGCCCTGGCGGCAACGTCGTGACCATGGGCGTCTCGGATGGCAAGTTGTTTGCCTCCACCGACGCGCGTTCTGCCGGCCGGCTTGCCGTGCGCGATGCGGTGAGCACCGCAGCCCCTTGGCAGGACCAAGGCCATGCTTGGTGTCTCGTCGGGATGGCCGGCGCGCCTGGTAAGATGTATGCGCTGGTTGACACCAAAGAGGTGGGCACCGAGGTATCGATCATGATGCGCGAAAACGCCGGACAGGCCAACGCCACTGCGGGCCGTGGCTTGGATGGCATCCCGTGGACGGGCGTCGATCGCCGTCCGCCGGTTGGCGCGCTGGCTATGACTGAAATGGGTGGAAAGTACTATGTTGCCACCAAGGAAGATGCCCTGTTTGTGGGCGACCCGACCAAGCCTGATGTCAAATGGCAGCAAATTGGCGATGCCGCCGGTGTGACTATCCTGGCGGGCTCTGATGGCAAATTGTTTGCTACCACCAAGACCGGCAAACTGCTGATGTGTACACCCAAGTAAGTGGTTAGACCGAACCCCGGCAAATCAACCAACGAAATGTTAGATAATAGCCGGTGAGGACCGATATGCTTCGTTCAGTCATTGGTTTGGCTAGAATCGGCTCCGGGCAAGATGACCGGTCCACCGTGGCGCGGGCATCGTGCCCGCCGCCATTCTTCCTCGTCCTGGCTATCATGGTCATTGTCATGGCCATCCTTGCTGGTCTAGCAAATCCTACCCACGCTGAAACTCCCGCCGCGCAGGCATCCGAAGTCGTTTGGAAACAAATCGGCGAGGCATCCGGCGTGGTTGGGATGGCGGCGGTGGGCGGTAAGTTGTTTGCTGCCACCGCAACTAACAAACTGATGGTATGCGATCCCGCCGCCGCGCCGGTGGTGTGGCAGCAAATCGGTGAGACGCCCGGAGGCGTTGTGGCGATGGGAGTGGCGGGCGGCAAATTGTTTGCGTCCACATCCACCCGCTCCGGCACTCTTCATATGCGGGAGGCTCTCGAGACTGCCGCTGCTTGGCAACACATCGGTCATTGCTGGTGTTGCGTCGGCATGGCTGGCACCGCTGCGAGCCCCGGCAAAATCTATGGCGCCATCGTGGTTCACAATGGCGCTGCCGGCGTCGCGGAGTCGATCATGGTGCGTGCCACCACACCTTCCGATGTGCCATGGTCATCTAGCAAAACAACCACTCGCCCGCCCCTGGGCATTCTGGCGTTTGCCGAGGTGGCCGGCAAGTTCTATGCGGTCACCAGAGAGGACAACCTGTTTGTCGGCGACGTGACCCATGATGATGTCGTTTGGCACGTGATAGGTGATGCCGCAGGCGTCACCATTCTCGCTGGTGGCGACGGTAAATTGTTTGCCACCACCAAAACCGGCAAACTCCTGATGTGGACACCTAAATGAATTCCATGATGACCTCGATAAAACATCCTGTAAGCCGCTGGCTCAGCATTGCCGGCATGACCTTGCTCTTCTCCCTCGCCACCCAGGCCGCTGACCCCGGCACCAGAGAACTGGACGGGGCCGTCAACACCGGCGGTTTCACCGCGTATGGGAGCATGCTTACCAACTGGCTGGGCCGGAAAGTGCCTGCGGATGCGAGTCGCATCTCCGAAACCGGCCTGAAGACCTTGCTCAAGGATCCAACCGTGAATGCCGTGCTGCTCCAGCGCCAGCTCATCTCAAAAGTCGGCGCGGACAAGCTGGCTACCTTTACCAATGCCAATCCAGACAACAGGTGGCTCCTAGCCTGGCTGTTGCGCAACACCGAGGCAATGGAGTTGTGCCTGGAGGCCGCCACCCCGACGGGCCTCAAAGCCCGTGAGGAAAATACCTGGACCTTACCAATCGAGACTTTGGCGCTGTGGCAGAAACTCATCGCCGCCGATCCGGACGCCAAGGATGGTATCTATCTGAAATTAGCCATCGCCACCGCCCTGCTCCCGCCCGGCAAAGTCAGCATCGGTGCCGGCGGCGCAACCACGCCCGCCGACCCACTGGTCCGTTATCAATACTTCAAGCAAGCCTATCAAAACAAGGAATTGGCGGCCAGCTTCGACAAGTTATCGGTATGGGATTACACCAAAGTGGTTTCCTCCGGGGCCTCCGATGAGGACCTGACATGGGGCCGGAATATGATCAACACCTACCGCCCGGATCTGCGTGCCTCCGAGATGATGGTCGATCTAACTAGCGCGGTCTGGCGCAGAAACTCCCCGGTTCCATACTCCAACATGAAAACCGTGCTGCAAGGCGGTGGTAAATGCGGCCCGCGCTCGTCTTTTGCCGTGTTCATCTGTCACGCCTGGGGTATCCCGGCCATCGGCGTGGCGCAACCGGCCCATGCCTGCGTCGCCTGGCGCGGCATCGACGGCGTCTGGCGCGTCGGCTACGGCAAAGGCTGGGCCGCCTCCCGGCTTGACGGCCTAACCGGCCCGGATTTTGTCGAAGGTTCCTTGGCGCGTTCACGGGTGGCGCAATTCTCACAAATCGAACATCTCCGGTGGTTGGCCGCCGCGCTACCCTCCCACGAACAGACCGCCGCGGTGCTGGCCATCGCCCAAAAAATCGCCAAGGCAACGCCGGCCACCACCGTCGATCTGAATGCGTCGCTCAAGCCGGAAGAGGCCAACGCCGACCCCGGCGTGGAGGCTACCAAAGCCGGTGCTTCGGGTGGCAAGAAGGACGTCAGCACCACCCGGCCCACGGGACCTATCAAGCCGGTCAAAGGTGTGTTGCATGTGAGTGCCGGTGCCTACACCAAGCAGGAAGGGCAGGCGATGTTCGGCGGCCCAAGCATCATTGTCCAGGATTGTCATACCGGTGGCGGCAAGCAGGTGTATTTCCCGCAACAACTGGCATCTTGCTGGACGGAATACACCATCGAGGCGCCCGCCGCCGGTAAATATGAACTCACCATGAAAGTGGCGGCCATCAATGATGGTCAGATGCTGCAGGTCGGGTCCGATGCCTTCAACGCTGTTGGCCTGGCCAAGGTCCCCATGACTCATGGCCTGTGGGGCACCACCCCGCCGACGGAGGTGAAACTGGTGCAAGGTGTCCAAAATATCCGGGTGACGGTTCTTCCCGGCCAGCGCGGCGTCGCTCTCCACTCGTTTGAACTCAAGGCCAAGGCCAACTAACCATCACCATGGAAATCATTACTCACAGATTTATCCCGGGCGTCGTGGCCGCCCTGGCGCTGCTGGCCTATCCGCTCAGCGCCCGCGCCGCCGAGGCGCCCAAGCCGCCGCCCGCGCCGCAGGCGGGCAAGGGCCCCATCAAGGTGTTCCTGCTGGCCGGCCAATCTAACATGGAAGGCCAGGGAGCCATCGACGGCGACAAAGAGACCCTGCAGGCCCTGGTCAAGGATCCGGCCACCGCCGCGCGCTACAAGCATCTGATCGATAAGGATGGCAAATGGGTGGTGCGCAACGACGTCTGGTGCTCCTACGACAACAAGGGCGCTCTAACCGCAGGCGTCTTCGCCGGGGCGGGCTGCATGGGTCCCGAACTCGGCTTCGGCTGGGAGGTGGGCCACTATCTCGACAACCAGGTGTTGTTGCTCTATGAATTCTGCGAGGACTATATCTCCTCAGCCTATTCGCCTGACGACAAACTCGACCCCAAAGTGCTGATCCAGTCGAATCGACGCGTGTCGCGCGGCGGGTGCTGGCGCAAATCCCCCGAGCAATGCCGCTCGGCGGCCCGCAGCACCGTGCGCCAAGGCATCGGCGGTCCCTGGAACGGCTTCCGCGTCGCGGTTCAGGCGGAATAACCCTCGATTTTAGATCACCTACCATGAGAAAAAACCAAACTACGACAACCCACCGCAGGCGGCGCTTCGCTGTGGCTTTAACCACCAGATTTTTGGTGCTGGCCCCATTAGCTGCTTTTGCCGCCGGGCCGGAGATGGAGATGCAGGCCGAGGCGGAGCGCATTGTCTCTCAATACAAGACGGTGATGGAAGCGCCGCCGAGCAAAGTTCCATCGAGGGATTCTGTCGATGGGCCGCTGTTAGGAAACGGCAGTCTCGGTGCGGTGATTGGCGGGGCGCCGGAGGCCCAGCACTTCTGGCTGAGCAAAAACAATTTCTGGCGGCTCAAGGATGGTCATCGAGAGGGTGGCCCGCGGCTCTTTGGCGATCTGGCCATCGATATCCCGGCGCTGGCCGGTGCCACCTATCGGATCGAGCAACAACTCTTTCCGGCCATCACCGTGTCGCGCTTCAGCAAAGGCGAAAGCACCGTCACGATGCGTTCATGGGTCGCGGCTACTGCGCCCTATCTGATCGTCGAGTTGGCCATCGAGGGCAAGCCGGTCGAGGTGGCCACCCGCTTCACGGCGGCAACAGGGCGCGGGTCCAAGGAGGATCTCGGGCTCAAGGATGGGGCGTTATGGGCCACCAAGGAGTTTTCCCAGGACGTGAAAATCCCCACCTCTGCGGCCTGCGCCCTAACCGTCATCGGCGGCCAGACGACCCAGCCCGCGCTGGAGCCGATGATTGAGCCACCCGTCGCCGATCCGCCGCCCAAGCGGCCGCCGCCGCGCAAGGCCCAATCCCAACCGGGGCCGAAGTTCACATTGAACCCCGGGCAGAAGGTGACGGTGGCGCTGGCGATGCAAAGTTCCTTTGATGCGAAGGACCCGCTGGCCGCGGCGCAAGCCATGGCACACGCATTGACTGCCGAGAAGGTCACGGCTTTGGAGAAAAATCACCGCGAGTGGTGGCGCGCGTTCTGGGGCGAGTCGCTCGTCGAGATCAGCGACCCGCTGCTCGAGCGGAATTATTATGCCGCCAATTACGCCCTGGGCAGCGCCCTGCGGGATCCTGAATTCCCCACCGGGCTCTATGGCCTGTGGGTGACGAGTGACGACCCGCGCTGGGCCGGCGACTATCATTTGAACTTCGATTATCAGTCACAGTTTTACGGACTCTACAAATCCAACCATCTGGAGCAAGCCAGCACCTATCACGCACCGATTCTCGCGTTCATGGAACGTGGCCGCTTCTATGCCAAATCCCTGCTCAATGTGCGTGGCGTGTATTATTGCGTGGGTATCGGCGCCAAGGGGATTGATACCTGCCGCAAGGGCGACTTGACCAATAAGTCCTATCAGGCGGGCGGCTGTTTCATGGGCCAAAAATGCAATGCGGCCTATGCCGTGGTGCCCATGTCCATGCACTGGTATCATACCTACGACAAGGACTATGCCAAAACAGTCTATCCGTTTGTGCTGGATGTTGCCAATTTCTGGGAGGATTACCTCAAATTTGAGGACGGGCGTTATGTGATCTATAACGACGCCATCCACGAGGCCCCAGACGTCAAGACCGTGGACGGCGTGCAGGATTTTAATCCGGTCATGTCGCTGGGACTGGTTCGCAATGCCTTTGAAACGGCCATCGACATGGGCCGGGAGCTGGGGGTCGATGCCGAGCGTCAAGCGAAATGGCAGGACATCCTCAAGCGGCTGAGCCGGTTCCCAACCCAGGAGCGCAACGGCAAGACGGTTTTCCGCTACACCGAAAAGGGACTCGACTGGTTCCCTAACAATTCTTGCGGCATTCAGCATATCTATCCGGCCGGTGCGATCGGCTTGGACAGTGATCCGAAATTGCTGGACGTTTCCCGCAACATGATCACTGAGATGGGCCGCTGGTCCGGCGATAACGGCGAAAATAGCTTCTATCCGGCCGCCGTGCGCGTGGGCTATGATCCAGCCACCATCCTGAACAAGCTCACCACCCTGGTGACCACCACCCGCAAGTATCCTAACGGAATGCCCGAAACCATCGAGCAATCCAGCACGGTGCCCGAGACAATCCACGAGATGCTGTGCATGAGCCACAGACAGGTGCTGCGGGTCTTTCCGGTGTGGCCGAAAGCCAAGGACGCGCGTTTCCTCAATCTCCGTGCCGAAGGTGCCTTCCTGGTCTCCAGCACGCTCAAGAGCGGCGAAGTGAAATTCGTCAGGATATTGAGCGAGAAAGGGCGTCCCTGCACGCTGGTGAATCCGTGGCCGGGCAAGGCGGTGGATGTCTGGCGCGACGACAAGAAGATGGAGACAGTGAAAGGCGAGAGGATTGTGTTGAAGACTGATATTGGGGCTACTCTCGTGCTGGTCCCGCAAGGCAAACACCTGCCGGTTAGATAAATGTATATATGAAAGCGGCTTTGAAACATATCGGGCTTTGGGTTGCCGGCTGCGTTGCGTGCCACGCCGCAGTGCGGGTGCCGGCCATCATCGGCGAGCACATGATGTTGCAGGCCGGTGCCCGCACGCCCATCTTCGGCTGGGCCGATCCGGGTGAAACCGTGACCGTGACCGTGAGCGTCGGCGAGAACAGGGCTGCCACAACCGCCGGCCCGGATGGCAAGTGGCAGGTCATTTTCACCGGCCTCAAACCCACTGCTACGCCGGTTACGGTGACGATTGCCGGCAGCAACACGCTCACCTATCAGGATGTGCTCATCGGCGACGTGTGGCTGTGCTCCGGGCAATCCAACATGGCGCTGCCGCTGCGGCGGGTGCTCGGCCGCGATGACAACAACCCGCAGGGACTGGGCCAGGCCAACCATCCGCAGATGCGGCTGTTCAAACTGCCCAAGGATACTGTGTTAGATCCGCAGGCTGATTGCAAGGGGAGCTGGGCGGTGTGCACGCCGGGCGCGGCCAGGGAGTTTTCCGCGCTGGGATATTTCTTCGGGCGCGACATCACTCTATCAGAAAAAATCCCGGTGGGGCTGATCAATGCCTGCCGCGGCGGCAGCTCGGGCCAGATGTGGACCAGCTTGGAAGCCCTCAAGTCCGAGCCGGCGCTGGCCAAATATCTAGCCGAAGCACTGGCGGCCAAAGCGGACTTTCCGCAGCGCAAGGAACGCTATCTCAAGTGGAAGAGTGACCCGGCCAAAGCCGGGAAACCGGGAGAAGTCGTTCCCAGGCCGGTTGGCATGGACGCGTGGGAGGACAATGTGCTTACGGTCCCGTCATCACTCTTCAACGGCATGATTGCGCCGCTCATTCCCTTCGGCATCAAAGGTGCCATCTGGTATCAGGGCGAGGGCAACTCCAACGACTGGGAACTCTATCGAACATTGTTTCCCGCCATGGTCCGCGATTGGCGCATGCGCTGGGGCCAAGGCGATTTCCCCATCTATACCGTCCAGCTTTCCAGTTACCGACCGCCGCGCGCCGAGCCCGGCGAGAGCAATTGGGCCGCCTTCCGCGAGATCCAGACCCAGCTCCAGACCCTCGTGCCCAACTCGGGCATGGCCGTGACCGTCGATATCGGCAATGCCATGGACATTCATCCGCTCAGCAAGGCGGAGGTCGGCCGCCGTCTGTCACGGGTGGCTCTGGCTAAAACCTATCACCATCCGATAGAGTACTCCGGCCCGATCTATCAGCGCATGGAAATCAGGGACGGCAAGGTCGTGCTGAATTTCACCCAGGTCGGTGGCGGACTAATAGCCAAGGGCGGCGAGCCCTTGAAACGCTTTGCCATCGCCGGCGCGGATCGGAAGTTTGTCTGGGGCGACGCCACAATCGACGGCCAGACGGTGGTGGTCAGCAGCCCGCAAGTCCCCTCCCCTGTGGCTGTTCGCTATGCCTGGGACATCAATCCAGACGGTTGCAACCTGTTCAATGCCGCAGGTCTTCCCGCCTCCCCGTTCCGCAGCGATGACTGGAAACTCGAATTCTCTCAACAATGAAGACTTTTTCTAACATCCTTAAAGATCCAATGACAACATATAACAACAGACCGCGGCTCACAGGCGCTTTAACCTGCGGATTATTGGCGCTCGGGTCATTAGCCGTTTTTGCCGCCGGTCCGGATATGAAGTTGCAGGCGGAGGCGGAGCGCATTGTCTCGCGTTACCAAGCGGTGTTTGATGCGCCGCCCGGGGGCGTGCCATCGCGGGATTCAGCCCACGGCCCGTTGTTAGGTAATGGCGACATGGGTGCGGTGATCAGCGGCAAGCCCGAGGCCCAACGCTACTGGCTCAGCAAGAACAACTTCTGCAAACTCAAGGACGGTCATCGTGCGGGTGGTCCGCGTCCATTCGGCGGTTTGGAGATCAACATTCCGGCCTTGGCTGGTGCCAGCTACCGGGTCGAACAGGATCTGTTTTCCGCCATCACGGTGTCCCGCTTCACCAAAGGCTCTAATAGCGTGACGATGCGCTCCTTTGTCGCCGCGACGGAGGCTGTCCTGCTCGTCGAACTCTCTGCGGAGGGCGCGCCCGTCGAGGTGCAAACACGGCTGTGGGCGGCACCCGGCCGCGGCTCCGAGGAAGATCTGGGCCGCACGGATGGCCTGCTGTGGGCCACCAAGGGTTTTGCCAATGATGTCAACACCCCCACTGCGGCGGCCGCCGTTCTAGCCGTCATCGGCGGCAAAATCACCAATCCCGATCTGGAGCCTTTCGTCCCGCAAGTTATCTCCGATCCACCGCCCAAGCGCCTCCCGCCGCTCAAGGTCAAGTCGCAACCGGGGCCGAGCTTCACACTGCAACCGGGCCAGAAGGTGACGGTGGCGGTGGCGATGAGCAGTTCGTTTGACACCAAGGATCCGCTGGCCGCCGCGAAGAAGCGCACGCACGAATTGACTGCCGACAAGTTGAAGGCTCTTGAGCAGCAGCACCGCCAGTGGTGGCGGGCGTTCTGGGCACGCTCGTTGGTCGAGATCAGCGACCCGGTCCTGGGGCTACGTTATTATCTATCCAACTATGTGATGGGCAGCGGCAGCCGCGACCCCGAATTCCCGCAGGGACTCTTCGGGCTCTGGACCACCGATGACGATCCTCGCTGGGCCGGCGACTACCACCTCAACTACAACTATCAGGCGCAATTCTACGGCCTTTACTCCAGCAACCACATCGAGCAGGCGGACACCTTCGAGGCGCCGGTGCTTGCCTTCATGGAGCGCGGCCGCGCCGCCGCCAAGGAGTTGCTGAAGACCCGCGGCGTCTACTACGTTGTGGGCATCGGCGCCAAGGGGGGGCAGTCCTGCAAGCCCAACACCTTTCTCGGACAAAAGAGCAACGCCGCCTATTGCCTGGCAAATATGGCCATGCGCTGGTATCATACCTACGATACCGCCTATGCCAAAAAGGTCTATCCGTTTGTGCTGGAGGTGGCCAACTTCTGGGAAGACTACCTGAGATTTGAAAATGACCGCTATGTGATCTATGACGACGCCATCCACGAGGATCATGCGCCGACGGATTTCAACCCGATTGTTTCGCTGGGCTTGGTGCGTACCACCATGGAGCTGGCAATGGAGCTGAGCAACGCGCTGGGGGTGGACGCCGCCCGTCACGAGAAGTGGCAGCACATTCTGAAGCATCTGAGCGCGTTTCCGACACAGGAAAAAGATGGTGTGACCGTGTTTCGCTACACCGAGAGGGGCACCGATTGGGTCAATGACAACACCCTGGGCATCCAACATATCTATCCGGCCGGGGCGATCGGCCCTGACAGCGACCCGAAGTTGCTGGAGATTGCGCGCAACACCATCCGGGTGATGAACCGGTGGATTGACGGCAACGGCATGAGCAGCATCTATGCCGCGGCTATCCGCGTGGGCTACGACCCGGAAATCATCCTCAAGGAATTGACCCACATGGTTGCTACGGTGGGAGATACCAACGGGTTCACGAAAGCCAACCCCCATGGCGTCGAGAACTGCAGCATCGTGCCCAATGCCATCAACGAAATGCTTTGCACGGGCCACGGGCATGTCCTGCGCGTATTCCCCGTCTGGCCGAAATCCAAGGACGCGCGGTTCATGAATATCCGCACTTGGGACGCTTTCCTGGTCTCCAGCTCGCTCAAGGGTGGCACCGTGCAATCCGTCTCGATCCTCAGCGAGATGGGCCGGCCCTGCACTCTGGTGAACCCCTGGCCGGGCAAGGCCATCGATGTCTATCGCGATAACAAAAAAAGCGAGACGCTCAAAGGCGAACGCATCGCGCTCAAAACTGCAGCCGGCACGACGATCGTGCTGGTGGCCGAGGGTGCGGTGCCGCCAAGCGCCGAGTGAACAATCAAGCGAGAATCAACAACCAGTAAAGCAGCCCTCTCATGAATCAATCAGCTCTGATTGTCTTAAATTGCCTGCTGGCGGCGGCCTCGCCCATCCTGGCGGCGGTGCCGGACGGTGTGGCTCCCGCGCGCCTGGAGCTACTGACCAAGGGCATCAACCTCTGGGGCTGGTTCTCCCAAACGGATGATTACTCTAACCAACATCTGACGGCATTCATCACGGCCAAGGACGCTGCGCTCATCAAGTCGTTGGGCTTCCGTCATGTACGCTTCGCCTTCAACGAGGCAACGGTGGCTGATGCCGCAAATCCGACCGTGCTGGATTCCGGGAAGATGCCGCTCTTCGATGCGGCCATCGACATGTTTCTGGCCGCCGGCTTGGCGGTGATTGTTGATTTCCATCCGGAGGAGCCATACAAGCGGGCGGTCGAAAAAGACGATGCGGCTGTCGCCAACTTTGTGGCGATGTGGCGGGCCCTGGCAAAACACCTTTCGCCGCGCGACCCGGATAGGGTCTTCCTGGAGGTGATGAACGAGCCGATGCTGGGCGATTCCGCACGCTGGAATGTCATTCAAAAGCAGGTGCTAACAGCCATGCGCGGGTCGGCACCGCGTCACACGCTCATAGCCACCGCCGCGGAATGGTCGGAGATCTACAAACTCGAACTTGTCGAGGTCGTCGCCGACCGCAACGTGGTGTATAACTTCCATTGTTATGAGCCGTTCAAGTTCACCCATCAGAACGCCTCGTGGGTCGGCGAGTTGACCAAAGGCCTGAAGAACGTGCCCTATCCCGGCAGTCCGGAAGCCGCAGCCAAGGTGCTGGCTGACCTGCCTGATGACACGGCCAGGCAGTTGATGGTCAAGTATGGCAATGAAAACTGGAACGCCGACAAGATTGACGCGCTCATTGCCGGGGCAGCGGCCTGGGGCAGGAAGCACGGCGTGGCAGTCACCTGCAACGAGTTCGGCGTGATCCGCAGCGCCCTCGCGCCCGACCGCAACCGTTGCATCAGGGATGTGCGCAAGGCGCTGGAAAAATATCACATCGGCTGGGCCATGTGGGATTATGCCGGCTGCTTCGGCGTCGTGACCGGCCAACCCGGCCGGCGCGTGCCGGATGCCTCCACGGTCACCGCCCTTGGCCTGATAGAAGGGGCTCCCTCAACCCACACAACACGACCATGAAACTAACGAGAACAATGAGAACTACCATCATCGCCGCATTGGCGATGGCCGCGCTGGCAGCAAAGGGTCTGGCCGCGGAACCGGATTTCGCCTTGCATGATGGAGATCGGGTGGTGTTCCTCGGCGACAGCATCACCGAACAAAAACTCTATACCACTTACATCGAGGCCTATACCCTCACCCGCTTCCCAAAACTCAAAATCCAGTTCTATGGCCGCGGTTGGGGTGGAGATACATCATGGCTGCGGATGCGCTCGTTTCCCGACGAAAAGGCGCTGCATGCCGCCGCTGGCGACGCTCAGCAAAAGCTTATCGAGGCCTCGGTGGATGATCCACTCAAGCGTGACGTGGTCGCCGTCAAGCCAACGCTGGTGATGATCAACTTCGGCATGAACGATCACAACTACGAGCCGTTCCGCGAGGATATCTTCAACACATATATTCGCAGCCAATCCCACCTGACCAAGACACTCACCCATTGCGGTGCCCGCGTGACCCTGCTGACGCCGCAGCCGTTAGAAAACCGCAGTAGCGATCCCTCCGCCGATCCGCGCAACCAGGCGCTCTGCAAGTTCGCCGCCGGACTCAAGGATGTGGCCTCCAAGGCAGGTGCCTCCTTTATCAACCAGTTCGATCCCTACATGGCCATCATGAAACGCGAACATTCACTCGATGTGGGTGCCTGCATCGGCAGCGGCGATGAAATCCACCCGGGTCCCGTCGGTCACACGCTCATGGCCTCGATCATCCTCCAACAACTCAACGCCCCGGCCTTGGTCTCCAGCGTGGAACTCGAAGTGGCCGCCGACCAGAGCGCCAAAGTGACTCACTCCGCCAAATGCACCGTCACCAACGTCAAGTATCAGAAGAACAAACTCCAATTTGATCGGGCCGATGAATGCCTGCCGATGCCGGTGGATGAACGGGCGCTGGCCGCCTTGAAACTCGCACCTGTGTTGGATGAGTTGAACCGCTACGAGTTGAAGGTGGCCGGTCTGCCGGCGGACCGTTACGACGTCATGGTTGATGGGGAGTTTACGACCACCCTAACCAAACAGGAGTTGGCCAAGGGCTGGAATTTGGCGATCACCGCCGGACCGATCAGCAGACAGGCCAAGGAAGTATTGGCGCTCATCTTTGCGAAGAACCTGGTTGGACAAACATTGTGGGAAGCCGGAATCCATGAACGCAACGGCGAAATTGCCGGCCTCCAAAAACAGCGCGACGATCTTGAAGCTCAAATCAGCGCCGCCTGCCAGCCCAAGCCCCATCATTTCGTCATCAAGCCGGCTGGTGAATAGTGACTCGCGGATCGCAGGCAGACTCTGCCGTTTGATAATCAATATAGGAAGACGCCCGCTTATGTGGATTTTCAAATCGGACTTGAAAATTAGTCCCATCAGTCTCATGGTACAATAACCACCCAAAATACGACCATGCACAAAAACAATATTCCAAGGACACTGCGGCATGGATTGATCACGGCGGCGCTGCACGCCACCATCACCACATTGCTCGTCAGCCAAGCCGCACCCGCCGCGACTTATACCTGGACGCCCACGGCGGCGGGCACGTACAACTGGAATGA
Source organism: Verrucomicrobiota bacterium (assembly GCA_037133195.1). Lineage (GTDB taxonomy): Bacteria > Verrucomicrobiota > Verrucomicrobiia > Verrucomicrobiales > Akkermansiaceae > Luteolibacter. The sequence goes on from JBAXOP010000008.1 coordinate 30,964, forward strand.
CACCAGTTCGCAGTGGACGGCCGGTTTTCCCAATACCATCGGCGATGCAGCCAACCTCAACATCAACCTCGCAGATGCGCAGACCATCAACCTCAGCACGGGGATTACCCTCGGCACACTCAACCTCGGCGATACCGGCAGCACCTTTTACGCCACCACGCTGGCGGACGGCGGCGGCGGCTCACTGACCTTCGATGCCTCCGGCTCCAGCAATGCCCAACTCAACAAGACCACCGCCGCCAACAACGTCAATGATGCCGTCAGCGCCACAATCCTGCTCAACGACAACCTCGACCTGGCCAACAACTCCACCACCGCCGGCGGCACGCTGACCCTCACCGGCGGCATCACCGCAGGCACCGCAGGCACCAAGACCATCGCCAACCGCGGCACCGGCACCCAGGGCATCACACTGAGCGGCTTCATCGGCAAGGGCAGCGGCGATGTGGCGCTCATGCAAGACAGCTCCACCAGCACGCTGACTCTCAACGGCTCGGCGGTCAACACCTTTACTGGCGGGGTGAATATCAAGCGCGGTACCCTGCAGCTTGATTTCAACAACCTAGCCTCGGCGGCGAACCTGCTAGACAACAGCAATGCGCTCACGCTGGGCGGCGGCATCTTGACCATCAAAGGCAACGCCAGCGGCAGCACCACCCAGAGCTTCAGCAGTCTCACCATCAACGGCGGCGGCGGGGTGCTCCTCAACCCTAACGGCGGCAGCGACACCACCTTTGCGCTTGGCTCGATCGCCACGGTCAACACCATCAGCCAGAGCCTGCTGGTGGGCAAAACCGCCGGCACCGGCAGCGGCTACGCCATCATCACCACCAGCGACGCCAAAGATGCCCAGGGCCTGTATTACGGCGGCCGCGTCGTGTACACGTCCGACGGCGGCAGCACCGTCGATTGGGCCACGACCGCGTCGACCAGCTCGCCTTATCCTTTCGGCGCCTACGGCACCGACTCCGGAAGTTATATCGCGCTGGACACCACCGCTGGCACGGACACGAGCAACTCGCGAATCACCAGCGGCACTACAACGCTCGGTGGAAATCGGATCACGAACAGCCTAAAAATAGAAGGGGGTGGTCAAACGCTGGCACTTGGAACCAACGTTCTCACGCTCACCAGCGGTGGCCTGCTCTCCGCGGGTTCGTCTCTTTCCACGATTAGCGCTACAGCCAATCCCGGACTGAAGGGGAGCGCCAGCGGCGAACTGCTCATCCACCAGTATAACACCACCGGCCTAACCCTCTCCGCGATCATCGGCAATAACGGCGGGGCCACCGTCTTGACCAAGGCTGGTACCGGAATGCTGAAACTCACCGCTCCCAATACCTTTACCGGCGGGATCGTCATCAACAGTGGCAAATTGCAATTTGTAACCGATAACACGACCACCGCTCAAAATCTTGGGGCCTACCCCGGCAGTGTCACCGCTGCGAATATTGCCATCAATAACGGCGGCACCCTCGACTCGGCCCAGACAGGCAATGTGATCATGTCCGTCAATCGCGGAATCACACTCGGCAGCGGCATCCAGAAAATCACCCGCAGTGGCACTTCCGGGTGGTGGCAAATAAGTGGTGTGATTGCCGGCAGTGACAGCACCTCAGGCGCGGTTTTTGAAAGTGGCAACAATGGCATTCGATTGTATGCCGCGAACACCTACCGAGGTGACACGACGGTGCCGACAGGTAACGGCATTGTCCTTTACAACAATCTGGCGCTACAATTCAGCACCCTGGACATGACGGTTTTCACATCGGGAACTCCGGTCACCTTCAGCACTGGTGTAACCCCCATCTTCGGTGGATTAAAGGGCAGTGATGCAAACAAAACCCTCGACATGAGGAACGTGAATTGGTCGATCGGCAACAACGATCAAAGCACCACTTTCCTCGGTAAACTCAGCAGTACGACCGGAGCTGCCGCTCTCACTAAGATCGGTTCAGGCACACTGGCGTTGTCCGGTGCGAACACCTTCACCGGACCCATCAGCGTCAACGCCGGCACGCTAACACTCAACGCCGCAAATAGCAGTATCGGCACGACGACCGTAAACTCCGGCACCTTGGCCCTGGGCGCGTCCGGCACTCTCAACAGTGTTACGAACATCGCCATCAAGGCCGCTGCCACGTTCGACGTAACGGCGAAGACGTCCTACACGATGCCTTCTACCCAGACCTTCACGATTGACGTCGACCCCACAGGCCTCGGCTCGGCTGGCCAAATCCATGCCACGGGGCTGGACATCAGCGCTGCTAAAGTGGCTTTGAGCCTGCCCGTGCTGCCGGTCAAGCTCGACGACGCGGTGTATGTGCTGGCCACCTACACCCCGCCTTTGACGGGAACAGCGTTTGCCAGCGTGTCGGGCCTGCCGGAAGACGGTAGCTACAAGATCGACTACGCTTATAACGGTGGCACCCAGATCGCCCTCGTGGTCTCCGGTGCCTATGACACTTGGGCGGCCAGCCTGGGCGGCCACAAGGCCTTCAACATTGACGCGGACGGCAACGGCATTGTCAACGGCCTCCAATGGATCCTCGGCGGCACCACCGCCGAGCCCAATCCCTCCGCGATTCTGCCCAGTCTCACCGGTGGTGCCGCGGGGTTCACCCTTATTTTCACCCGTAATCCCGACTCAATTACAGCAACTACCCTGATGGTTGATTGGGGCACCGATCTGGATGCCTTCGCCCACACCCTGACCATCGGTACTGTCGATGTGCCCGCCAACGGCGACAACCCGACCATCGACATCGATGCGCCCACCACCGGCAAGGTCACCGTCGTCATCCCTGCGGCCAACGCGCCCGGCGGCAGGCTTTTCGCCCGCCTCCGAGCCACGATGCCGTGAGCACGGCTAAGATGAAAGAGAACCAGGAGCGCGATGGTATCAGAAATCTGTTCCTGCCTTCCTTGAAACCACCATCTCAAAATTATGACATTCATCCCCAAACTCCACACGCTCCTCGGAGCCTCATTGTTACTGGCCACCACAGCCGCGTATGCCAAGCCGGTTAAAGTTTTCATCCTGGCCGGCCAGTCTAACATGGACGGCCAAGCGGACATCCGCACTATCGACTTTCTCGGCGAGGACAAGGATCCAGCCAAGGCCGCCCTACTCAAGACGTTCAAGCCCGATGGCAAAAAGCTGGTGACCCGCGATGATGTGTGGGTGGTATACCGGGGTGACAACATCCTGCAACCGGGTCTGGGAGGTGGCGGCAAAAACTATGACAAGCCCGGCAATTGCATCGGGCCGGAGTATGCCTTCGGTTATTACATGGGCCAGGCGCTCGACGAGCAAGTATTGCTGCTCAAGTTCGGACCCGGCGGAACGAGTCTCTATCAAAATTGGCGGCCACCGAGTGCCGGTATGCCCGCAGGCATGAAACCTGAGGATGTGGGTGGGTGTTACCGCGGCATGGTCAAGGATGTTCATGAGACACTGGCCAATCTCAAGCAGCATTTCCCCACCTATAACGAAAAGGACGGCTACGAAATCGCCGGCTTCGTCTGGTTCCAGGGGTTCAATGACATGATCAGCGGCGGCGCACCGGTCGCCGAGTATGGCAAGAACCTCACCTGCCTCATCAAGGACCTGCGCAAGGAATTTAAAGCCCCTGACATGAAGGTGGTCGTCGGCGTCATGGGCGTCAATGGCATGCTTAATGAAGTCGGCAAACAAGGGGATATCCGCAACCACATGCGCTCAATGAACACCATCCCGGAATTCAAAGGCAATGTGCGGGCCATCGAAACCGCCCCGCTCCTGCACCCCGATGTGATCGCCCTCCAGACAGCCGGCTGGCTCAACAAGCAACGAGACCTGAAAAAAGACCCGATGACCGCAGACGAAAAGGCCATGCTCGGCCGCGCCACATCTAACAAAGGATTCCACTACTATGGCGAGGGCCGCTTCTTTATTTTGCTAGGCAAGGCCTTTGCCGACACCATGCTCGAACTCACGGGCATGGGCGACAAGGTGCTGCCGCCCAAGCTCAACGGTTACGCCCCACCCAGCGCCGCCCCGGCTGGGAAATGAGTGATCTATTATCATCCCCATAAGTTCCATACGTCTCATGATGTCCTCCACCCACATATATCTTGTGGCCACCTCGCTGTTAGGCGCGCTGGTCAGTCCGCTCCACGCCTGGGAACCTAGTGCCAAGGAATTGGACACAACTATCAGCTCTGGCGATTTCGCCGGCTACCTGGCCGGTGCCACCACCTGGCTCAACCAGAAAGCGCCGGCCAAGCCGGACGAAAATACGCTCGCCACCTTGCTCAAGGAGCCGGCGTTGCGCAGCGTCCTGGCCCAGCGCCAACTCATTGCCAAGACCGGTGCGGACCAACTGACAGCCTATGCCAAGGCGGCACCCGCCAACGCGGCATTCCTCGGCTGGCTGCTGAAAAATCCCATTGCCATGGATCTCTATCTGGAAGCGGCCACCCCCACAGGTCTGGCCGCCCGCGCGGAAAACAAGTGGACGCTCAAGACCGATGCGCTGGCAATCTGGCAAAAGGTCCAGCAGGCCGACCCTGAGTCGAAAGACGGCATGTATCTGAAGATGGCCATCGGCATGGGCATCAACCCACCCCCGGCCGAAGGAACCCACAGCAAGATTGCCATCGACCCGGTCAAACGGTATCTCTATTTCAAGGCGGCCGACAAACAGGGGGAACTGGTGCCGAGTTTCAAAGGGCTAACCGCATGGGAGTATTCCAAGGTATTCAATAACAACGGGCCGACCGCCTCAGATGAGGAATTCACCTGGGGCCGTGATATGCTGCGCACCTTCCGGCCCGATTTGGCCGTCGATTGCAAAGTGGTTGATATTGTCAGCATGGTGTGGCGCCGTGCCTCACCCAACCCCTATACCGGTATGCAGACGATGTTGCAGGGTGGCGGCAAGTGTGGCCCGCGTGCGTTCTTCGGTGTCTTCATCAACCAGGCATTTGGCATACCTTCCATCGGGGTCGGCCAACCCAAGCATGCCTGCATCGCCTTCAAGGCGTCTGATCCGTCTATCGAGCCGCAACCCGGCAGTGTTTGGAAGGTCGTCTATGGCGGCGGTTGGGTGATCTCCACCCTCGATGGCCTCAAAGGCCCGGACTTTATCCAGGGCATCGACGCCCGCATGCGCCTGACACAATTCTCACTCGTCGAACACCTCCGCTGGCTCGCTTCCGCTCTAACTACACCAGAGCAGGCCGCCGCCGTCATCGCCGCCGCCAACAAGACCGCCGATCAAAAACAGGCTAACAAAATTGACCTCGCCGCGACGGGCAAGGCCGACGAAGCGGAAGCCGATCCGGGCACAGTGGCGGCATCGCGCTTTGGCACGTCCACCCCGGCCGCTAAACCGAAGGGACCGGTCAAACCGGTGGGAAGCGGCAAAGCGGATGCTCCTATCCAGGCGGTGGCGGGGATGCTCAAGGTGGATGCCGGAGCATTCTTCGACACCGCCGGCAAACCCGCGTGGGCCGGCGTGCCCAATGTCCTGCTGTTAAATAGTTATGGCGGCGGCAAGCAGGTGTATTTCCAACAGCAAATGCAATTCCAATGGGCCGACTACCGCATTCATGTGCCTGCGGCCGGGACCTATCAGATTGTGATGAAGGCGGCATGCATCAACGTCGATCAGGTACTGGAAATTTTATCCGGCGAAACGAAGCTGGCCACGGTCGATATTCCCCTGAGTTTTGGCTTGTGGCAGCAAACCAAACCGGTCGAGTTGAAGCTCGAGAAGGGCGTGCAAACGATTCGTATCCAGACCCCGGTGAGCGTAGCCGCAGAAAACCACAAGCGCGGCATTGCGCTGAAGGAGTTCGAGATCAAGCCCAAAGCGAACTGATCCCGAAACCGGAAGTTATATCTTGGTGTGCAATTCAAAATCACGAATTGCACGAGTTTGTCAATGGCGCCCGCCCTTATCCTAGAGGTGTCTGCCGAATCATTCATCACTCTTTCTTAACCCGTTCAGTCCGTAAATTCCGTGGTAGCGTCAACGGACTCACCCGGCAACATCAACTCAAAATAAACAAATTATGATGAACGGTAAATATATGGGGTTAGGACTATGCGTAACGCTGGCTCTTTTATCGGGAGCCGACGGTGTGAGTGCTGTCGTTGAAGGTGAAGCGGGGGTTCAGGCACAGAAGGCTCTGCCGTTTGAGATCCTTGTCAATCACCTCGGCTACGAATCCCAGGGCAACAAGAGCTTTGTGGTCCAGAGTGCAGGTGAAATCGAGCTGACGGGCTTCCAGGTTCTGGATGGTAACGGATATGTCGCCTTCGAGGGCTCCCTGAAAAAATCCGTCACGGTTGACGGGTGGAAGGGACGATTTTTTCACCAAGGTGATTTTTCCGCGCTGGTCAAGCCGGGGCGGTATCAGATCAAGGTGAAGGAACTGTGCTCGGAGCGCTTCGTGCTCGGCGAACGATTGATTCCGGCGGCCTGTCTCTCCGATCTGCTCTACTATTTCCGCATCCAGCGCAGCAGCGGCATCTATGACAAGGCCGACCGCTCGCTGGGATTCTTCGGCGAGCCCCAGCGCGGGCGGGTGGATGTCCACGGCGGTTGGTACGATGCATCCGGGGATGTGTCGAAATACCTGAGCCACCTGAGCGAAGCGAATTACATGAATCCTCAGCAGACACCCATGGCCGTCTGGTGTTTCATGCAGAGTGTCGAATTGCTGCGGACACAGAAGAATCAGCGCCTGCGATCGGTTATCCCCTTGCTACGCGAGGAGGCTCTGTACGGCGCGGATTTTTTAATGCGCATGCAGGATCCCAGCGGCTATTTTTATATGTCAGTGCATGACAGTTGCTCAAAAAAACCGGCCCAGCGAGAAATCTGCGGGTACAAAGGGTTGACCCATGCCAAGCATGGCGAGACCAAGGCCGGCATCCGCGAGGGCGGAGGCATGGCCATCGCGGCGCTGGCCCGTGTCAGCACGTTAAAGCAAGGTGGGGAGTTCACGCCCGCACAATACCTGGCTGCGGCGGAGAAGGGGTTTTTGCATCTCACGCACCACAATCTGGAATACATCGACGATCATCAAGAAAATATCATTGATGATTATTGCGGCCTCTTGGCGGCGACTGAACTCTACAGTGTCACAAAGAATATGCTATATCTTCAGGCCGCCCGCTCGCGTGCGGAATCACTGGCGGGCCGTCTCGCCAAGGACGTTCGTTACGCAGGCTGGTGGCGTGCGGACAAAGACGGCACGCGCCCCTTCTTCCATGCGGTTGACGCGGGGTTGCCGGTCGTGGCTCTGTGCCGTTACCAGCAAATTGAGAGCGATGCCGGACGCAAGGCGGCGGCCGGCGCGGCGGTGACGGAGTCGCTTCGGTTTGAACTGGCGCTCACGAAAGAGGTGGCAAATCCATTTGGCTACGCCCGCCAGTATATCAAAGATCCCGACGGCAAGCGCGGCGCGTTCTTCATGCCGCACCACAACGAAACCGGTTATTGGTGGTCGGGCGAAAATGCGCGGCTTGCGTCCTTGGCATCGGCCGCCCTGCTAGGGACGAGTTGCAGCCCCCCGGAGATGCTGGCAGAGTTGAAGACCTATGCAAAAAATCAGGTCAACTGGATCCTCGGATTGAATCCTTACGACCTCTGCATGCTCCAGGGCAAGGGCCGGAACAATCCGGGTGATTACGAGGAGGGCATGCCCAATCCGCCGGGCGGTATCTGCAACGGCATCACCTCAGGCGTGGAGGACGATCACGACATCGCCTTTCTGCCTGCACCGTATGGTAAGCGCGGCGACTGGAGCTGGCGGTGGAGCGAGCAGTGGATCCCACATTCGTCCTGGCTGATTCTCGCACTAGCGTCCGAGTGTGCGGCCGACCCTGTCGCAGCGTTACAAGGTGACAGATAAATAGTAGGAGAATCTTGTGGATTGTGAGATTTGTGGTAGTAGGGTGGTGATATGCGCAGGTCAAGATGGCTGGCGGGGTGGAAGGACTCGGTGACGAAGCCGGTGATTTATCACTGTATCTCGCGGGTGGTGGACCGGCGGTTTGTGTTTGAGGAGCGGGAATGCGAGGCGTTCCGAATGTATATGCGGATGTATGAGAATTTCTCGGGCTGCCGGGTATTGTCGTATTGCATAATGT
>JBAXOP010000009.1:0-36369 GCA_037133195.1 Verrucomicrobiota bacterium
AAACTACATACCACAGGCCGGCAAGCCCTTGGTCGTCGAATCGTCGCTGCGCGATGGCCAACCTGTCCGGGAACTCATCCGCTGCAATCCATCCTGGGGCGGCGTCAGTTGCCACGACCGGGGCGACGAAATCCACAAAGTGCTGACGAGACGTTTCCTCGACCGACTCGTGGAGCGCCAGTCCCCCTGCATCCTCTACACTCATCTAGGCAAGCTCGAGCGCGGCGCAACCTGTCATCACTTCCAACCCGAGGTGATCAATTCATTTCGCCTGCTTGCCGGGTATCATCATACCGGCAAGCTCCGAGTCACCACCACAGCTCGCCTGCTAAATGCCCATGCGGCAGGGTGGCAGACCGGTCCCTGGAAACCTCTGGTGTTTCCGGATCTGTAATAGCAATGACATGCTATATCAAGCAAGGCGTGAGACCGCGCCTCTTAGCACATCATCCCTATCCTTCGACCTCTGATCTCTGCTTGCGGATTCCCCTCTTCCTTTCATCTTTCCGAATCTCTTCTTTCCGAATCTCAGCTTTCCGAATTTCACCTTTTCCAGCTTTTTCTTCCACATGTCCTCCCCCTCGTCCATTCCCGATGCCAAACCGGCGCCCGACGACGGCCGCGAACGCTTCGGTCGCAACGTCGCCTTTGCCTGGGGCGGCTATATGGTCAATTTGACTTCGGGTTTTATTATCCCCCGATTGATCAGTGATCAGTTGGGACAGGTCACGCTCGGAGTTTGGGACTTCGCTTGGAGCTTCGTTGCTTACTTCGGGCTCGTTCAGTTGGGAATGGGAGGCTCAATCAGTCGCTACGTCGCCTATTATCGCTCGAAAAATGATGTTACCGGCCTCAACCAATCGGTTTCGACCATTGCGATTTTCCAGCGCTTGATCGGTTGGCTGGCACTGGTGATGGCGGTGGTATCCGCCTGGTGGATTCTGCCGATCTTTGGCGTGCGCCTAGGAAATACCTTTGGCACGGCTCGATGGGTTCTTCTGTTCCTCGGAGCAGAGGTCGCTCTAACGATTTCCCTGTCGGTTTACGGGGCGGTGATCGTTGGCTGCCACCGATGGGACCTGCATAATACCATCAGTGCCGTGGCTTATGCCCTTGTTGCGTTTGGAATGATCTGCGTGCTGTTACTCGGTGGCGGACTCCCGGTCCTTGCTCTTGTCCATTGCGCGGTCATGGTCGGCTCTGAAGTGGTTCGCTGGCGAGTGGCATACCAGATTTGTCCTGAATTGCGGATTGATCACCGTCTGGCATCATGGACCGATTTCAAGGAGCAGGGTCGTTACAGCATCAAATCCCTGATCCCCTCGATCTCGAATCTATTTTCCAACCAAGCTCTGAGTTTGCTAATCACGGCATTTCTTGGCCCGGCAAGTCTCGCCGTGTTCTCCCGTTCTCGAAGCCTGATGACTGCCCTTGGAACACTCGCGGTCAAGTTCGGCATGATCGTGGTTCCTACGGCAAGCGCCTACCAGGCGAAGAACGACCAGCAAGCTTTGCGTTCCACCTTGCTTGCAACTCCGGCCATCATTTCAAGTCTCGTGCTACCGGTCATTATCGCGCTCAGCGTACTAGGGGATTTCTTGATCCGGGTATGGATGGGTGAGGCCTATGTCTTACATGGCTTGGTGATGATCCTCTGCGCCGGAACCTATGCCACACTCGTGCAGGAGCCGGTGTGGAGCCTGCTGTCCGGGATGAATCGACACGGCCGGATTGCGCTGGTCAAACTTGGAGCAGTGGTGGGGTCAACTCTGTTTCTTACCGTAGGCTTTTGGCTCCTTCATTGGGGTTTGTTAGGTGCCGCCCTTTGCTTGGCCTTGCCTCAATTGCTGATCGATGGCCTGTTCACGCCTTGGTATGCGTGCCATGTGGTGGGGGCTTCCTTGCGTCTCTTCCTCTGGCAGGTCTTCGTACGTCCTATGCTCTGTGCTGCTGCTTTTGGTGTGGCATTGGCCGCCGGCTTCGTGGTGGTCCACAGCCATCCAATCTTGGCGGCGGTCCTCTTTGGCGGCGGCACCTTGATTAGCAGCCTACTTTACCTTCGATGGTTGATTCCAATGGCAACGAAAAGGATTCTCACCAATTCATTTGCCAGAATCCTAGCGAAACGCGCCATCCAATCCATCCCCTGATTGGATCCATACCCACCCTTCAATTCCAATGGCCAATATCCTGACACACTACTGGGGAAGCCACTTCAAGTCCGATCGCCAGGTTGCTAACATGGAGTTGCAATACGAGGTTCTGGTAGACCGCGGCTGGAACTGCCACCTTGTGCTCGAACGAGTGCCTGATGCCGCCGATTGGCTCTCAGGGTTGCGAAAACTCGGAGTCAAAATCAGTTACCTTCCCCGTCCTCGGGGAAATTTTGATCTGTCAAGCACCATGGCTATCCGCAGATTATGCCTAGATACGCACTGCAATGTGTTTCATTGTGATAACATGCACATGAGTCCGTTGATCGGTGCCGCTTTAGCAGGCGTCCCGGTAAGAATCTGGTGCAAACAATCCATGAACTCCCACTACGAGCAATGCCTCGTACCAAGTTGGCGCGAACGCCTGGCGCTTTCCACCCGCCTCTCGGCTTTGCTTGCAACTCGAGTGATTGCTGTATCGAACGCGGTGGGAGCAGAGGTAACCGACCTCGGAATAGCCCGAACCAAAGTCTTCGTCCTGAACTATCCGAGGCCTGAGATCAAACCTTCAGGGGCATCTCGTGAGGAAACTAGGCGAAGGTTGAAGATCCCGGATGATTCGCTAGTGTTTGTTAATATCGGCCGGGCTGAGAAGGTCAAAGGCTGGGACGTCCTGCTCAAGGCCTTCGCAAAAGTAGCGGAAATGGACTCTCGATCGCACTTGTTTCTCGTCGGATCCAAGGTTGTCAGGGGAGACACTTCGTTCATGGACGTTCTGGATAACCTCATCAAACGCCTGGGATTGGCGCAACGAGTGAGTTTTACCGGACACGTCACCGACGTGAAGGAGTTCTTACAGGCCGCGGATATCTTCGTCTTGCCCTCTCGTTCGGAGGGTTGTTGTCTTGCATTATTAGAAGCCCTCGAATTATCCCTCCCCTGTGTTGCTACCCGTGTGGGGAATGCAACCGAAATCATTCAAAATGGAGGCGCGGGAATTCTGGTGTCGCGGGATGACCCTGATGAGCTTGCCACAGCACTTCTGTCTCTGGTGAACGATGATGGGAAACGGGCTGAAATGGCATCTCATGCACGGATTCCCGACCACATGCCCAGTCGCCACAGCCACGCTCAAATCATAGCAGAACTGTACGCAAGCCTCGCATCGGCAAACGCCGTCCCACATTCCATGTAGATCATGCCATTCTTCCATCAATGATTAAACAATGACATCTCCCGCAACCATGGATAGCATCCCTCCTGAAACCCGCGTTTCGGACACTTTCGAGTCTAACTTCATGAATCTGACACTTGATGATCAGATTCGGGCCTGTGAACATCATATCCTCACTCCGCTATATCTGGATACATTTCAACGACATCAACCGCTCTTGGAGGCAGGCTGTGGCAGCGGACAATGGATGCACTATTTCAAGAAGTTTGGAATTGATGCAACCGGTATTGACTGGAGCGAAACCTTACGCTGTCGCTCGTTGGATTATGATCCCACGATTCGCTTTGATAACGGAGACATGCGGGCCCTGCCTTATCCGAACGATTCCTTCGGCGGAGTGGTTGCGATGGGATCACCCGAGCATGTGCTAGAAGGTCCGGCAAGGGTCTTCCAGGAATTCTATCGGGTACTACGGCCCGGTGGTGTTGCCATCATCACGGTACCGCATTATTTCTTCCTGCGCAGTATTGCTAAAATACTGATCATCGAACCGCTGCGCCGCCTCAAGCGCAAGAACTGGCTCCGCCGTCTGGCCGGCAAGAGTCAAGTCGAAACGGGAAACCCGCAGCTTCATGCCGAAGTTGTAGCGAACCGATATCGAGAGGATATCCATCTTTCCGTCGATTTCGACGGCTACTTCTACGAGTACTATTTCACGAAAGACCAGATCAAGGAGGAGTTGATGAAAGTTGGATTCATGATAGAGAAATGCTTCGCCTTCAACGGCCCTGCCGGATTGATATTCAGTTACGGACGATTGGCTGGGGTGTACGACAGCAGAACCCACCGCTCTCGTCTAACATTGCCAGGAAGACTGATTCACAAAGCCCTGACCGATGACGGTCTGGGCCATATGGTTTGCTGTGTAGTGAAAAAACCAGCCATACCACTCACAGACCGAGAGATATCCAATAGTATATGAATGTATCGAATCTCGACTCCTGCCAGTCAACTGACACGCATTCCTGCAACTTCCGGACGTCTGTTTGTATTGTATCCCACAACGGCTATGGTGCCATCGCTGGCGGCAAATCGGGATTTATTGGCGGCGTAGAGCTTCAGACAAGCCTTCTCGCCAAGTGGATGGGGAACCGCGGGCACAGTGTCAGTTTTCTAACGTGGGATGAAGGGGGGCCTGGAGACGAGGTCATCGACGGGGTAAGAGTTATCAAGATTTGCCGCAGAGATGCCGGACTTCCGGGATTGCGCTTTTTCTATCCGAAATGGAGTGGTCTTGTAACCGCGATGCAAAAAGCTGACGCTGATGTCTATTATCACAACTGTGGCGAATGCGTGACAGGTCAAATCGCAATATGGTGCAAGATGAACAGGCGCAAACTCATATTCGCTCTGGCGAGCAACGCAGATTGCGATCCATCACTTCCCGAGATGAACAAAATACACGAAAAGATTCTGTTCAAATGCGGCCTTCGGCTTGCCGATGGAGTCATTGCCCAGACGCACACGCAACAACTGATGCTTAAATCAAATTTTAATGTGGACTCAATTGTCATACCTATGCCTTGTCAGGACATGACCGGTTGTGACTTCGCTCCGCCGAGTAACGCCGCACGGAGGGTATTGTGGGTTGGCAGGGTATGCCCGGTTAAACGATTGGAGTGGTTTCTTGAACTAGCGGATCTCTCTCCGGAATGGCAGTTCGACCTCGTCGGTCCTTTTGATGGAACTGGTTATTCCGAACAACTGAAAGAGAGAGCCAAGAGGATTTCAAATATTACCCTGCACGGTAAAGTTGAAAAGGAACGAATTAATGACTTCTACAGGCGTTCTGGTGTTCTGTGCTGCACCTCGATTTATGAGGGATTTCCAAACACGTTTCTCGAAGCCTGGAGCCGAGGACTACCCGTGGTTTCCACCTTTGACCCGGATGGCGTAATCGGGAGAGAGAATCTTGGCCGATTCGTGACTGACGTGGCTGAAATGAGGGTCGCAATCCAAGAACTCATGACACAGCATCTTTCATTCTGCGAATGTTCTAGGAATGGACGAAAGTACTATGTCGAAAATCACAATGCGGAACGAGTAATGCCCCGACTGGAGCAGGTGATTCACACAGTGCTTTCAGGTCGTCTATTGGAGGATGACTTAATTGACGGGCAATGAATTTCGATATCCTTTAGCACTATTTATGTCACGTCAATCACAGATCGCATTGATCAAATATGGAGGGTTTTCCCACATCAATACAAGTGTTGAGGTCCAGTTGCGGCGAATTTATCCGGAATGCCATCTCAAAGTCATCGATGTCAAAGATCTCCTGCGCAAGAGTCCTTTCATGTTGCTGGCTGGTGGAGTATCCGCATTACGCTGGAATAGCGTTATGAAACTTCTCCGCCGACGTGACCCATGCGATTCAATAATCCAGACTCCGATGGTCTTTCGTTGGCTGCGTCACATGATTCGCAAGGAATTATCAAATGGTGAGTATCTCTTTAGTCTCCAAACCCAGTCGCTCTGGGATGGATCCAAATTCGGCATTCCTCACTTTGTTTACACCGATCATACGGAGCTTGCTAACCTGCATTACCGGGCATTTGACCAGAATAAACTGATGGGCGATTTCTGGATAATGCTCGAACGAGAAATATATGGCAACGCAACTCGAGTATTTACCATGAGTGAACATGTTACCCGCTCGCTTTCAAGAGACTATGGTGTCCCGGAGACGCAAATCGAGTGCGTGTATGCTGGAAGCAACTCAAACATTCTTGCATTGGGCAGAATCCCAAGGAGAGAATCGAGATCAGCTTCAGTCATTCTTTTCGTGGGGGTGGAGTGGGAGCGGAAAGGTGGAGCCGATCTAGTTGCTGCTTTTCAGAGATTAAAGCTAAAGTATTCTGAAGTGGTACTGAAGATAGTTGGTTGCAGTCCCAGACTGACTATCAGTGGCTGTGTAGTGGTGGGTAAGGTTTCCCTAGAGGATATGCCCGCCCACTACGCGGAAGCCTCAATCTTTTGCTTACCGAGCAGAGTGGAACCTTTCGGCATTGCGTTTGTCGAGGCGATGCACGCCGGATTGCCGATTGTAGGTACGGATCTGGGTGCTGTAAAGGATATGATCCGGAATGGTGTGAATGGATACCGGGTACCAGTTGGAGACGTGGACTCAATCTACGAGGCGCTTGATTGCTTGCTTGATGCGCCTGAGCAGCGGCTTATCGAAATGGGGGCGACTTCGCGGAAAATCGCAAGAAAGTATTATACCTGGGAGGCTGTTGGAGATCGGTTAAAGAAAGCCATAGACATCGCAATATCAGGCACGCAAAATCAGTCTCAATTGAAGTCAGGGATACGGGCAATGGCATAGCCAAATAGAGTTATGAGAGTGATCCTTGCCACATGGCTACCGCGCATGCTCGATTCGCCGCTCGGTGGAGTAGAGACCGTTAGTTTGAACCTGGCTAAAGCTTTGGCACACTATAAGGAGCTTGAAGTTCATGTAGTGACCTTCTCGCCGGATATCCAGAATACCGAACGCCAGGAATGGTCAGGCATGAACATTCATCGTCTTCCTCAGGGGAAAGGATCATTGCTCGGCTTTGCAACGGGCCCGGGCGGGAGAATGGTGCGTGATTACATACTCGACTTGAAACCCGATGTGGTGCATGCTCACGACACTTTCGGCATTATGACTCGTGGGCTGAATCTACCTCGGGTCTTCACGATTCACGGATTCATCCATGAGGATACCCGCTACGTGGGCGGTTGGAAAGCCCGGTTGCGTTCGGCACTCTGGAGACGAGAGGAATATGCAACATGGGCCGCCCAAACTCATATTATATCCATCTCCCCCTACGTCCGGGAGCGACTGCGCGGAATTGCCAAAGGTGTGATCCACGACATTGAGAATCCGGTCGATGAGGCTTTTTTTATGGTTCAGCGTAGCGAGGAACCTGGTCGAATATTTTCCGCAGCAGTCATTAACGCCCGCAAGAACCCGCTGGGTCTTATACAGGCGGTTGCAGTCCTGCCAACCGGGATAGCTAAGGAACTACGATTGGCCGGGCCTGTAATTGAGGACTCTTACGGCAGGCAGCTTAAGAAGTATATACAAGATAGCAATCTGACTGAGAGGGTCCTACTCCTCGGTAGTATGCCTGCGCTGGAGGTGCGAGATGAGTTAATAAAGGCTTCGGTTTTTGCCCTTGTTTCCTTTGAAGAAGGAGCGCCGATGGGTATTGCCGAAGCAATGGCGGCAGGTGTCCCGATCCTCACATCTAATCGCTGCGGCATGCCCTATATGGTCCGCCACGGCGAAACCGGCTTCTTGGTGAATCCCGAAGACCCGGCCGATATTTCGAGGCATCTCAGCGTCCTTCTATCGAATGACCCACTCCGCAACGAGATGGGCCTAGCAGCGCGGGCCTTCGCGGAGAATCACTTTCATCCAAAACGTGTCGCTGAGAGGACATTGATGGTCTATCGGCAGGCAATCCATGAGTGGGGGGGGGCCCGGAGGAGCAAATCAATTTGATCCGTAGCGGAAGAGCGGATTTAACATCGTTTCCATACCCATCCTTATGAACCAAGATACACCTGTGATCCTGATTGGGCCGATGTGCGAGGATCCAGCGGAGTCAGTGTCGGCCGTGAACCGTGCATTTGTAGATGGTCTGCAGGATCGTTTTTCTTTTGTGTGTTCCGCATGCAATCGCCGTTATGGAGCAACCCGGCAATCCCAACTCAATCTCTGGAATCTCTACTACCTGTTGAAACACTTGCTCATTTGGTTCACCAGGCTACTGCAATACCGTCCGCAAATTGCGCACTACGCTATCAGTTCTGGCACAGCCATGGAGAAAGGGTTTCTGATGCTCGGTCTAGCACGCATATGCGGGGCACGCACGGTGGGGCATCTTCATAGTGGTGGCTTTATCGATCATTGGAACCAATTGTCCCGGATGCGCCGCCACTTTGCTTCCAGGCAGCTTGCGAAGCTTGACGGATTCATTGTACTTAGCGAAACGTGGCGGGAGTTAATCGAGGAACACATCGGAATTGCTCGCGATAAGATATTTGTCGTCAATAATCCCATTGCAACCAGCTTCGAGGACGCGATGATAGCGCTGCCCCTCGAGCGACCGGGAAACCGTCTGCTTTCCCTCGGCACGATGGGACGGGGCAAGGGAGTTCTTGAATTGGTAGCGGCATGCGCGGTTGTTGCCAAAGAGACCCGAGACTTCATGCTCGATATTGTGGGCCCTGAGCGTGAACCGGGGATTCGTGATCAGGTGAGTCGCAAAGTGATGAATCTGGGTCTCACTGCGCTTGTGCACCTTCAGGGAAGCGTCCGCGGGCCTGCCAAACTGGACCTGTTTCGGGAGGCATCGATCTTCGTGTTGCCGAGCCACTTTGAAAACTTTCCGCTGGTGGTTCTTGAAGCCGCAGCAGCCGGCCAGGCGATCATTACCACCCGGGTGGGGGCGGTTCCTGAATTTTTTGATGACGGAGTCTCGGCGATTTTCGTGGACATCGACAATGAGGTGCAACTGGCAGATGCCATCACCCGGATGATCAGAAATCCCGACGAGCGTCGACGCCTAGCCGCAGGTGCCCGCGAGGTTTACCAGCGACGACTGTCGCGAGTGGAGATTTTGAAAAGTATGCTGGTCCTGTACGAACATGTACTCCGTGAAGAACCCATCACTATACATTAGTTGATATATGTGTTCAATGTATATGTATATTTCGTACAAAAGTAGGTTATCCTACGCCAACGCAGGTGCAACCGTGTGAAGTCAGAAATGAACGGTTGACAACCTACCCGAGCGCGTGCATGTGAAAATTAATCGAATCGTCCGGTCTCACCCAACTCCACCTATAGACATGAAATCATACCCACAGTTGCTGCTGTTTGGTTTTCTTGCATGCGGTTTCGCCTACAAAGCCTACAACAAGCCATGGATTTCGAATCCTATGCCGAAAACCAAATTTCATTCATTCCTGAAGACGATGTTGCGTGCTTCAGGCAAGGCCGTGAGAGCCATTTGGTTGGCTGCAGGGATTGGTACCGGAATCACCGCCATCGCTACCGCGCAGACTGCGCCCGTTACAGTTATCGGCCCGGAAGCCAAAATAGCGCTTCCCACGTCGGCAGAATGGAGTTTTGTCATCAACTTCCGACCGGGACACCAGGAAACAGTAAACATCAACCCGCCACGCTTCAGTTGGTGTTACACTCCAACCGCCAGGAACACCTACTCCGATCAGTCGGTCAAACAATTCCAATTCCAAGTCGCCAATGAGCCGACCTTCGCGAATCCAGTGATCAACCTGACCACGGACGTCAACTTTTACAACACTCTAGCACCATTCTCTGGCTCTAAAGTCTGGTATTGGCGTGTCCGCTACATTACGCCTTTCGGCACGCTTTCAACCAACGATGGAACTCAACGCCAAATCGAACTACTCGACGGGTGGAGTGACGTACGCAAGTTTACAATCGCAGACAATGCCACAGCATGGAACCGCTCGATGCTGGCTGACGAAGCCTACCTAGCAAGCAAGGCGTCGCACCCTCACGTGCTCTTTAACGCCAGTAACCGTGAGGCGATGCATGCTTATCTAGAGGCTCAAGCCGTTAAATGGCTAGCTTTACCGACACTCCTTGGGGAACCATGGGAACGCGAAATTGGAAAAGGCTGGGTTTATGCCAAAGCCTCCGCAGACCGGGACATTGCTTCCGATTGGTGGAATGATATACTTACAAATACAAATTGGGTGAGTCATCATATTAGTTGTGATAATGCGACCTATCAGCGTCTCGCAATCGGAACGGCTGTGCCGCCTGAGTTAACCAAGTCGATATCCAACGATGAACTGGGGCTTTACACAGCCAATGTTGCTTTTGTTTGGCAGATGACGAAAGATCCAAAATATTTGGCTGCGCAGCCTGGGGTAGTGGTAGGCAAGCTTGCACAGTATTACGTGACTAATTCCGATCTGGGTGGTGCATGGCAAAGTGATGCCGTAAGTGGTGGATATGGCCGTGAAATGATCCTGGGGTTTGGTCAGAGTTACGACTGGTTATACGAAATCATGACTCCAGCACAACGGGCGTCCGTGCTATATGCTATCGAACGCAACTGCAACTGGTTACTGCATTGTGGCGCATGGGGTGAGGGATGGCAGAAACCGACGGTTTGGGCCCCGTGGCTGGCCGATCCAATGAATTACACGGGCGACTATCGCGTGCAAAGCCCTTCCCCTTTCAAGCTGGGTACCAGCCACTGGATCGATAACCAGCAAAGCGCCATGGCCGCCGCCTTGGCCTCCTACGGCGACACAGGGGCCGTCTGGTCCAGGAAACTTTTCGACATTGGTGTGAACTACATGATCGGTGTCACTTACCCCATGGGGTGCGATGGTGGACTCAATCAGGGCCGGATGTATTCCGCATTCTGTTTCGAGTCACCGGACACACTCAGGGCAGCGATGCTCTACCACTACACGTTCCCGGAAGCGCAACTCAATAAGAACCCATTTTTCAAACTCAATTCCGCTTGGTGGAGTGCTATGGTTCCTGTTGGGTTTGAACAGGGGCACGAACCATGGGGCGATACCGGGTGGGGTCGGTTTGACGAATTGCACCAGATTGGGTTTGGCCGGGATCTGGCCTGTTTTCTGGGTGATGGAGTCATGTGGAAGCATTGGCGCGAAGAAGATATGCTCTACGACCGCGACCGTGGAACACAAAAGCCGGTTGAAATGGCGACCGTGTTCCTATGCCCGCCACCGGCCGAGGAGATTTCCACGCATCTTGTGCAATTGTATCCGCAAGAAGGTTGGGTAATCGGATCGACGTATGCTACAAACACAGCTGCCGGATTCAAAGACGGTGTGGGATTTGTCTTCCAGGCGCGACCGCGCGGTAGTGAGACTGGACACTCACACTTCAGCGACCTCTCGTATCAGATTTGGGCCTATGGTGTTACGGTTACGGACGGTGGCTCAGGGATGTCAGGTTACGCAAAGATTCCAATCTCTCATTACTCACTGCTGGTGGATGGATTGGGCCAGTGCCAATCAGGTAACGCACCAATGGAACCCTTCTACAGCCGAATCATCGCATTCAAAGACACACCGAATTACACCTACTGCGCTGCTGACGGTACCGCCGCCTACCCACATGAAACTTTCCAGGCGGATGGCTGGTTGCTTCCCCATGAGTACGGCGCGCTCCACAGTAACGGAGATCTAGCCTACGTAAAAAAAGTACAACGCCACATGTTGTTCGTTCGTAAAAAATACTTCGTAGTCTATGATGACCTGGAGAGCGAGAAGGATTCTAAATTTACATGGCTGTATCACATACTTGGACCATACACATTCAAACCTGAATCTGCAAACCAATTGGCAGTTGGCTACCATATCTGGCCATATCACCTCGATCACTTCAGCACAATGCAAACCCTGGATCCAAGCGGTACTTCTTTCTATTACGACAGCAGCAACCTATACCCGGATACAGTGATGCGCGCGAAATATAAGACCGTTAGAACCTACGTGGCGCACATTACAAATCCCAATAATTTGGAAATCATCAACCTCACTGGTGACAGGGTGTGCAGTAACCCGTTGACGATAGGGAATGCGAAGCTTACCCCAAGTGTTTTGCCTACAGGTGCCACTGTAGTTGAGGAAAACTACTACGACCGTTCGGATTCCGTTGAACGCACGAATGCGCTGTGGGTCAGCAACAAGGTGAAGGCGAAGAAGTTCCACTTCATGACAGTGATCTACCCGGTGAAGCCGGACTCGCCAGTTCCCGTGATCACACGTCTCGATGATTTCACGGCGAAAGTGGTCAGTGACGGCGAAAGTGACATAATCAGCTTCGACCCGCATACCAAGTTCCCGGCTACGTTGGTGATTGACCTCTCCACGAAGCCACCGGCACCCGGAGTGCCAGCGGTTTCAGTACCGCGCTTGAGCACGACACCCTAGGCAATGTACGTTGATGCTTCGTAACACATGAGGCAAATGGAAAGCACATCAAAGAGGATGATTAAAGACAGTGCTCAGTGGTGGTCTGCTTACATCTACGCCCGGGGCCCGATTCTTTCTGCCTGACAGTCAGACATATACATCATGCGAACCACCATTCAGCAGAGTTTGACTCGCGATGACGTGCATCTCAACGAGGATGGCTACCGCCCGTGGGCAGGCTGTCTGCAAAAGCACCGCCCGGCTAGCCTATAATGATAGAGCTTATTTTCAAATCATTGAGAAACTGCTTGAGCGATTGCTTACAGCGCATACGTATCGGATGCCTTCGGTTCGTCGGGGTGCAGATTGGAGAAAGGACCTTCATTAGTTTTGGGGCGTGGATCGACGTCGCAAGAGGTACAGTTAGAATCGGCAGCGACTGTGAAATCACGAAGGGATGCAAGATCCTTTCACACAGTGCAGTGGAGAATGCACTTCGCCCGGGCGCAGTTTCTCAAGGTGGATATACCGTGATTGAGGACAGTGTGTTTATCGGCATGAATGCGATTATTTTGTCAAATATAAAGGTTGGCAACAATAGTATTGTTGGAGCTGGAGCAGTCGTGACAAAGAACGTCCCCCCGTATTCGGTTGTCGCTGGTAATCCGGCTCGTGTGATCAAGCGTTTTGATACGGCCACGAATGTCTGGTGCAGGGTGGCCGATGACACAAGTCTGAAGCATTGATTATCCAAAGAACCCGTTTGTGTTCGATGGTCGTGTCGTTCTACCTACCTCAGGTGTCAACGTCCATGGCTTCGACGCCTTCATCATTGGCAAAGGAGAATAGATGAGCATGAGACGGCAACTGGTTCTCACTGAGGACCACGAGATCTTCGGCAACGGCTGTGGCGATGTGCGTCGGCACATGGTGGAGCCGACCGAGCGGATGGCGCGGATCTGCGGCAAGTACGGGATGCCCTTGACCGTATTTTTTGAGGTGGAAGAATTTCTGGCGTTCGAGCGAGAGCGGTCAAAGTTGATTCGTGCATGGGGGTACGATCCAGCGGCTGAGATCCGGGCGCAGGCAATCTCTCTGATCCGGCGGGGCCATGATCTTCAACTCCATCTGCACCCCGAATGGGTGGGATCACGTTTCGAGGGTGGCCGCTGGGTCCTTCGGTCGGAGCGAGCGACAGTGGACAGTCTGTTCGAAACACAGGGGGAGATATCTAGCTATATCCGAGAGCGCAAGGCGGTGATTGATGGATTCCATGAGGCTGTGGGAAGTGCGCGGCAGGTAAACGCCTACCGCTGCGGTGCCTTCTGCGCCCAACCGGGAGGCAAACTGCTAAGAGCATTGGCAGAGAACGGAATCGTAATTGATAGCTCACTGGTGAAAGGAATGGTCAGGAAGGACGAATATGTGCATTTAAACTTCAGCGCGGCTCCAGCGCACCGGCGGCACTGGCGAATCTCCAGGGATGTCGCGGTGGAGGACTCCGCGGGCCTGGTGTCCGAGATTCCGATCTATTCACGGATGGGCAGGCGCATCCAGCAAATGACACCGCGGCGGCTGATGGCCAAGTTTTCCAGCAATATTCCAAAGGAGAAACAGCGGGAAATGGTGA
The DNA here is from genome assembly GCA_037133195.1 of Verrucomicrobiota bacterium. Taxonomy (GTDB): domain Bacteria; phylum Verrucomicrobiota; class Verrucomicrobiia; order Verrucomicrobiales; family Akkermansiaceae; genus Luteolibacter. Next base: position 13,967 of record JBAXOP010000009.1, read on the forward strand.
GCCAACTGGGCATGGGACGGACGCCATCCAGCATTCTGCGCTTTTTGGCCCAGCGCTTCCCCGCCAAGCTGGATTTCCATAACATGTCATCACGGCAAATGCTGCGTTGGATCCGCAGCGCGCCACCGGCACCTGAGGGAGATTTGGATGTGATTGTCCTTATCGGCCACAGCAAGGAGCACCGCGACGACACAGAGTTCGAGCGTTTTCTTGCGGGGGTAGCCGCGGATCCCGCTCTTGAGGTGGTTTCAATGAATGAGGTGGCGGAGAGGCTGGGAGTTGAGAGTGGGGAGTCCAGAGTCGAGACATAATCGAACGAAAGAGGCATCTGGAAGAATTCTCGACCATGGATGGCACTGATAGCCACGTAGAAGATGGTTCAATGTTCAATGTTTGCATTTTCTTCCTATCCCCTGCCCCTTTCCTATGCTCAACCCGCCCGTTATCAATCCTAAAGCTCCATCCGGAGGCAACGCCGCGCTCGCTGCATGTCATCGCTTTCTCGCCTGGCTCGGGCGAGCTGGTTACGAGAGTTACGATCCCTACGATATCTGGGGGACCCGTTATGGTTTGTGGTCTCGAAAAGTCTATTACGCGAAAGGCAAGTTTGGAATTCCCCTGGTGGCTCCCTTGGTGGCATTGGATTTGATATATCCTGCGCTGCGGGGCCTGTTTGTAAAGAAAGAGCGCTTCGCGACGGCCGACGCGCAACTCCTGCTTGGCTTGTTGAATCTCTATCAACTATCAGGGGGAAAACAGTATCTTGAGAGAGCGGTGGCATTGGGCGAGGACATCATGGACTACTCTATTCCGGACTACCGGGGTGCCTGTTGGGGCTACCCATTCGATTGGCAGAACAACCAGGACGCGGTCTGGCCGAGGAACACCCCCTATATCACCTGCACTCCCTATTGCTATGAGGCCTATCTTGGTCTGCTCGAGGCGTCGGGAGACAAAAAGTATCTGAATCTGGCGGCGGGGATCGCGGAGTTCGTCCACGGCGACTTAAAAGACCTTCCGACCGGCCCGGAGTCGGCGGCTGGAAGTTATTCACCGTTCGACAAGCGCCAGGTGGTCAACGCGAGTGCCTATCGAGCCTATGTGCTGGCAGATGCCGGGAAACGCTTCGGGCGGAAGGATTACCTAGAGACGTCGAGGCGCAATCTCAACTTCGTGATCGATTCCCAGGCTGAGGACGGATCGTGGCTGTATGCGATGAACGAGGCGAAGAGTTACATTGACAACTTTCACACCTGCTTCAACCTGAAAAACCTGTTCAAGATCCACCGAATCGAGCCAGACCTCGGGGTCGAGAACTCGATTCGGCGCGGCTTTGCTTATTATCGCCAGCATCTGATCGATGCCGAAGGCAATCCCAAGCCATTTGCCATCAAGCCAAGATTGCAACTGGCGAAACTTGAAATATATGATTTTGCAGAAGGTATCACGCTGGGGACCTTGATTGGGAGTATGATTCCTGAGGCTGGTGACTTGGCGCGGAGGCTCGCGGACAAGTTGATTCAAAACTACCAACTGCCTGACGGCCATTTTGTAACGCGGATTTTCCGAGGCGGCTTCCGCCATTGCTTTCCATTCCTGCGGTGGCCCCAGGCGCAGTTGTTTTATGCACTGACCAATCTTTTGAAGACACAAGACAGTACCAATGGCACATCCAGCTAGCAATTCAGAGCGGCGGTGTTTGGGACTGATGTGGCGGCGGCAGGTGTGGGTTCTCACCTGGTACGGGTGGCTGTTGCTGCTCTCAACGTGCGTCCTCGGCGCTTTTGGCGGACGGCAGAGCATTCATCCGTTTCTGGCGCTTGACCGTCAGGTTCCAGCTGACATTCTGGTAGTCGAGGGATGGGTTCCTGATTATGCGCTGAGGCGAGGCCTGGATCTATCCGTGGATCGGGAGTCGAGATATTTGTTATTAACCGGCGGAACGGTAAGGGGAGAAGTCGATCCGGAGCACGGGGATACTTATGCCCAAATGGCTCTGGAGCGTGTACAGAGGATAGGCGGCGATCTGCCGCATGTGTATGCGGTTCCATCGACGGAATTGACACCGGAGCCTGTGCGCGACCGGACCTATGCCGAAGCGATTGCGGTAAAGGAATGGCTGAGGGACCAGGGAGTGAAGGCGCGTTCAATCAATGTTTTAACGGTCGGACCTCATGCACGGCGAAGTCGTCTTTTGTTCCAGAAGGCATTTGGCGCAGGCGTCGAGATCGGCATCATCTCGGTGCCAAACCGGGAGTACGATCCGCGCGTGTGGTGGCGATACAGCGAGGGGGTCAAGGAAGTGCTAAGTGAAGGGGCTGCCTATCTTTATGCCCGCTGCCTGTTTTGGCCCGGTTGAGTGGATGCCGTCTCAGAGCCAGATGACCGACGAAATCCACAAAAAAGCCGCTTCGGAACTTGTGCTGGCTCCGCGCATGGGCGCACACGGGCGGGCCGCCCAATACTGTCAGGTTAGCGCATGCTTTCGTTACAGAAGGCTCCGGGCAGGATGCCCGGGCCACAGTGGAGCGGGCATCCTGCCCGCCGCCTCTTCTTCATTCCTGCCACTGCATTGACAAAACTGACAGCATTGGGCGGGCCGCCTGTGTCCCTCTGATTTTCAAATTGCATCAAGCCATCACCACCCATGGCTCACTTATGAAAGAATTACGCATATTGTCGGAAGCTGAGGTTAATGATGGGGCGGGCGACAATGTTAGACCTGCGGCCTGGTGGTCTGACCGCAGACTGACGGGCTATTTCACGTATGTGGGGCTCCTGTCGCTGGCGTTCGGCGGACCGTTGGTGGCGCTGGGTCGCTATGCACTGAAACGGGATATCCACTCGTACATTCTGCTGATCCCGTGGGTCTCGCTCTATCTGGCGTCGCTGAAGCCGGAAGCTCTGCTGCGGGAACGGCGCGGTTCAGCGAATACGGCGGTGGGCTGGGCCTCAATTCATGCGATTGCGGCCGTCAGCCTATTCTTGGGTCCTTCGCTGGCAGGTGCCACAGCATGGAGTCAGAGTGCCGTGATGACGCAGGCGGCTTTCTGTTATGTATTACTGCTGGTGGCGGGGGGATTTGCCTTCCTCGGAGTGTCGTGTATGCGCGTTCTTGCATTCCCCTTTGCTTTTCTAATGTTCATGGTGCCGCTGCCAGACATTGCGATAGCACACTTTGAAGACTTGCTGATGCGGGGTTCGGTGGGCTTGGCGGATATCCTGTTCCAATTGACGGGCACTCCGGTCTTGCGCAATGGTCAGGTGGTGGAATTGCCGGGCATGACGCTTGATGTGACGCGAAATTGCAGCGGGATTCGCTCTTCGCTGGTGTTGTTCATCACCAGCCTGATCGCCTCCTATATGTTTCTATCTTCAACGTTGCACCGGAGTTATCTGATGGCGATGGTGATTCCACTGGGCATCTTCCGCAATGCCATCCGGGTGTTCGTCATCGGGCAACTCTGCGTCCACATTGGGCCGCACATGATCGACAGTTGGATCCACCACAAAGGAGGTCCCTTGTTTTTCGTGGTCTCGCTGGCACCGCTATTTGTGGCCGCCGCGTGGTTCCGTCAACGTGAGACAAAGGCCGGTCGAGCAGGCAAGGGAACCGAGGGTTCAACTGTCGCAGAGCCCTCGAATCGTTGATGAATCACCGAAATGCAAGCCATGATCCGCCTCCGTCACAAATTTCTAATCTTAGGTTTTCGTATATTTGACCAGATCGCCTTGGTAGTGATATTCGTGATTCTGGTCGGCTTGATTCAAGAGCGTGGGCATTTTGATTTTATCGGAGAGATTCTGGAGAGAAGCTATGAGGCCTACGAGGGCCTTGCGATGTTAGGAGTTCTAATCGGCTGGTTCTTTATCTTCAACAAGCTGGTGCATTATGATGCGAACCGTTTCACAACGCTGAAGAGCCAAGCGATCGAGATTGCCAAGGCGATGTCAGTCACCAGTCTTCTGTTGTTGCTGGCAGGCGCTATGTTTTATATCAGGATGGTGACGCCCGCGTTGGTGTCGTTGTTCCTGCTGAGTTCGACGGCACTGCTGATTGGCAGCCGGATGGTTGTTCGATCATTGTTGGAATTGTTGAGAAGAAGCGGGCGCAATACCCGTCATCTTTTAATCATCGGCGGGACGAAAAAAGGCATAGAATTAGCAGATCGGATCGAGTCCCGGCGGGAGCTTGGATATGAGATTGAAGGGTTTCTGTTTGACGATGGCACGTGCGCTGGGCATCTGAGTGAGATCGAGGCACGATGGAACGTTCTGGGGCCTCTGGTCAATTTGCGTCACTTGTTGGAAAAAGGCGTGGTGGATGAAGTGATGTTCTGTCTGCCACTGCGGGAGTATTTTCCGCTGGCATGCGATGTGGCTGGGCTGTGCAACGACTTGGGCGTGGTGATGCGCCTGGTGCCGGACGTTGGAGATGCGCGGATGTTGTCGCGGTCGCAGGTGGAGGATTTCGAAGGGGAGCAGGTGGTGACATTTTTTCGGGAGAACCTGCTGTGCCAGTTGTTCGTCAAGCGGTTGACGGATTTAATCGGATCGGCATTGTTGGTGATTCTGCTGAGTCCGCTGCTGCTTGTGACGGCGGTGGCGGTGAAGGCCACGAGTCCCGGGCCGGTGTTTTTCGGCCAGGAGAGGATTGGAATGAACAAGCGCCGGTTTCGTTTACTGAAATTTCGCTCGATGGTGGTTGATGCGGAGGAGCGCAAGAAGGATCTGGCGCACCTCAATGAGATGGATGGGCCGACGTTCAAGATGCGCAAGGATCCTCGGGTGACTCGGGTTGGAGCGATCCTGCGCAAGTTTAGCATCGATGAATTACCCCAGCTGATCAATGTGTTCCAAGGGGAAATGAGCCTGGTCGGCCCCCGACCTCCGTTGTTGTGCGAAGTGGATCTCTACGACTGGAGCGATCGGCGCCGACTCTCCATCAAGCCCGGGATCACCTGTCTGTGGCAGGTGAGTGGACGCAATCAACTGACTTTTGAGGAGTGGATGGTTCTGGACCGGAAATATATCGACAACTGGTCGGTCTGGCTCGATCTGAAGATTTTGGTCAAAACCATTCCGGTGGTGTTAGGCGGTAAGGGGGCCTCATAATATGAATACCACTGCAAGCAGACGAGTTGAATTTCTGGGTTGTCCGGTGGATTGCCTGACGAGTGAAGAATTGTTACTGGAACTGACGGAATCAATCCGAAGTTGGCAACCTAAGAAGATCATTCAGTTTGTCAACGCCAACAAGGTGGCGATGGTGGGGAAAGAGCCATGGATGGGTAAAGTTCTGGAGCGGGCGGACTACGTGCTGGCTGATGGCCAGCCGTTGCTGCCGATGGCGGCGATGTTGGGTATCAGGATTCCGGAGCGGATTGATGGCATCGGGCTGATGCACAAGTTGCTGAAGTTGGCGGAAAGCGAGGGGTTTTCGGTGTACCTGCTAGGAGCGAAGCCGGAGATTGTGGAAGAGTGTGTAAGGCGGATTCGGGTTGAATTTCCGCGCGTCATTGTGGCGGGATATCGAAACGGCTACTTTACGGATGCAGAGATACCGGCTATTGCCGAGGCTGTGCATGAGGCAGCTCCAGATTTTCTTTTTCTAGGGATGGGGTCCCCACTGAAGGAACGCTTGGCTGACGAGTGGAAGGAGCGATTCGGAGCCCGGGTCATTCAAGGGGTAGGCGGGACCTTCGATGTGATGGCTGGCATCGTGAAGCGCGCCCCCGAATGGATGCAGCGCAGCGGATTGGAGTGGTTCTACCGGGTGTTGCAGGAACCCAAGCGGATGTTTTGGCGCTATGCAAAGACCAACGCAGCCTGTCTCTGGGCGTTTCTACAGGCATTTGTACATCGGTGGTTGGTTTCGCGTGGACCGCAGTGAAGAGGGACACGGGCGGATCGCCCGTGAACATCTAAGCGGTATCTCAATGGCTGCGGCTAAGCGATTTCAGGCATCCAAGGGCGCTTGCTGTCATTGGGACAGGAGTTTTTTTCATCCAGACTTCCGGCGCTCGCGGACTCAGGGGCGCGTGAATCTGAGGGAGATGAATCGGCGGGCGGGATTGCCCGAGGTCACTGGGTCGCGAGCCCGCATCGTTTGCACCGGACCATCGGCAATCAGTTCCAAGAGGCAGGGGTTCCAATGGATCAAATCGTCCGACGACTCAGCCGAATACAGCACGTCGGGCAACCCTCGGGGCCGAATAAATGTTACAACGAGGCCGCTTGGGGGTTTGACTACGGCCATCGGGGTCGTGAAAGTGTGCGGATCGGTGCCTAAGGCATATTCCGCCAAATTGACCAAGCCGTCGCCGTCGGGATCCGCGTCGTCCGCGGCTAAACCAGCGGCTATTTGTTCTGCGCTGAAGCAACGCGTCCGCCAGGTTTCGAGCGATTCCGACGCAATTGCCACTGTCACGCTCACCATGGTGGTGCTGCTCTGATAGGCAGCCGCGTCAGTCGGGGTGAAAGTCACGCTTTGTAAGGTCGTGCCGGTCACTGGCGCGGTGGCTGGCGAGGTGAAGGCGAAGCGACCGGGCACCGAGGCCGCGCCGCCGCTCAATGTGGAACTGGCCAATGTCTGACCGTAAACAATATCTGCGGCTATCGGTTTCGTCGTGATCAATGGCGTCGCTGTGCCGCCCGCAGGCTGAACCGTCACAGTGACTGGCTGGCTGGTGACGGTCGTCGAATTGATCCAAGCCGAAAGCGCGTAGGAGCCACCGCTCGCAGCCTGAACGTTGGACAGAGTGAGTGACGATTGATTTGAGTTGGGAAGGGCAATTCCATCGTGAAACCACTCCATGGTAAGCGGGCCGGTGGCGACAAGGGTCGCCGTCAGGGTCACGGCCCCGCCTGTGGGAACGGTTCCGCCCTGAGGCTGACCGACCACGGTTACGACATCGCCGGAGCGGGGCAATGCGTCGCTTGGGACGAAATCCGGGTTGCAGACGATGACGACGCGGTCGAGCCAGGTGTTGTCGCGACAGCGGAACCGGATGCTGTGGGAGCCGGCTTCGAGGGGATAGGGTTGGGCAATGCCGGGTGAGACTTGGATCCGGCTCCAGGTCCATCGGCTCATGAACGCCGCCGCCGGGGGCGAAGGCTCACCATAGACATAGTAAACCTGCTCTGGCAGCTGATCGAGCGTCACAAACATCGAATCAGCGCTTGCAGACGCTGCGAGGACGCGGCACCAGACGTAATAGTCTGCGGCATACGGGGTGTTGAAGCTTAGGGTGGCGGTAGCGGTGGGATTCGCCGGTGATGCGGCAACCCCTGTGGTCGAGCCGTCAGTAACAATCTGCATCGGCGCAGTGAGCACTCCGCTCTCCGCTTCCAGAAATATCAATCGGTCAATGCTATCGTAATCGAAGGAAAGTTCAGTGGAATAGTCGCTTTCCTCGCCGGTATTGCTGTAGGCGGTGATCGCAGCGAAATACGCGACGCCTTCGGAAAAGCCCGTACCGATGAGTTCCGTCGCGTTGCCGGCGTCAACCGTCTGGGTATAGACTCTGCTTTGCGTTCCCCAGTAAACTTTGTATCCGCTGACAATCGGATCGGGAACCGCTTCCCAGCTAAAGCGAGCGCGTCCCAATGCGGCTCCAAACGCTGCGGAGAAGGTGAGAATATATACGAGTGCAATCTGGGCGATGTTGGAAATAATACGCGGGGGTAGTTTCATGGGTTTTTGGTTTGTTTTTTCGAATACAGCCCGTGAAACACTTAAGGTGTTTTCATGCTCGGGATATTTATACCTACGTCAACAAACCATAATTGCGCAAGGAAAAAAACCGGAATTTCGCGTATTGAGCACTGAATAACAAATGGATCTTGTTGTTCTATCAGTATAACTATCTGACATCCAAGGGTCCGGGCCGGCCCGTTCGCGCATCTGTCGGATAGATATCTGATGGGCGTGGAATCAAAGCGGTTTGGGGACTATTTGAGGCAGCTAAGTGATAGAACATGGTGATGCAAGCGATCATTCCAAAGGCGGCCTGTGTGCTGTGTTTTTGTTGCGGGACAGCGGCAGTGATTTTTCGGCCGGCAGTGCTAGCGAGCTGGCTGTTTTTGACGGGAATGCTCCTTTTAGCAGGCGAGTCGGCGCTGGATTACCATGTGCTAGTAGCAGCGAATCCCTCAGAGCTAGGCACGTGGCTGCGGAGATCCCTGATACTCAAATCCCTCGTCTCAGGCGTCTGGCTGGGTTTCAGTCTGGTGTACGCGCGGGGCAATCAAAACGAATTTCTATACCACTGGAAATGGTCATTGGTGGCGGCCTTACTCATGCCAGTCGTATTGATGCTAGGCTTCCCGGAACGCGTGTTCAAGGCAGCGGAGGGTGGCAACTCAATAGCTATCCAATTGGGCACAGCGGGCAAAGCGTGGGTGATCGTGGTTCTGATGGTCACGCTGGCGGTCCTGGTCAATATCGAAAAAACCTTCCGGGCCTCGGTGGGCATGAGCCGCTGGCGAATCAAATACCTGATCCTCGGAGTGGCATTGGTTTTCGGGGTGAGGGTATACACGTTGAGCCAGATGTTGCTGTTCTCGGGTTACCGTCCCGAATTTGCCAATATAACACTCGTGGCGTTGCTCATCGGTTGCGTGCTTATCGGCATCGGGCAAGTGCGATCCTGTTTCTGCGAATTCAACATTTATCCCTCACAATCGGTGCTTCAGGGGTCGGTAACTCTGATCTTGGCGGGCTTCTATTTCATGATCGTCGGTCTTTTGGCTAAATGGGTCGCGCTGCTAGGTGGAATGGCCAATTTTCCCGCGCAGGCAATGGTATTGTTGCTAGGCGTGGTTGGGGTGGCCGTCATGCTATTGTCAGAGCGTTCCAGGATGGCTCTGCGGCGTTTCATCAGTCGTCACTTCCGCCGGCCCGAACATGATTTCCGCAAAATCTGGACGGATTTCACGCAGCGTACTTCAAGTGTGCTCGACGCGGCCACCTTAGGAAAAAATGCGGCTGAGGTCATAGCCGAAAGTTTTCATGTACTCGGCGTCACTGTGTTCAGGGTGGAGCCACAGACGCCTGGGCTGGAGTGCTTGCATTCATCTGAGAAACAACGCGGGCTGAGCAGGCCGCCGATCCGTGTCGGGTGCTTGGCCGAACTCGCCAAATGCGGCCATCCGTATATCTTGGAGTCGGAGCATGCGCCATGGGCCGAGGCTTTGCAGGAATCTTGTCCCAAAAAATTCCAATTGGGAGGGACCCGTCTGGTGGTTCCGCTGGTGGCGGCAGAGCGCATGGTCGGGTTGGTGGTACTGACGGACCGCGTTAACGGTGAGGCATACAGCCACGAGGAGTTAGATTTACTCAAATGCATCGGCGATCAATTGGCGGGTGGTCTGTTAAATTGCACGCTGAGCGACGAGGTATTGCAGGCCAAAGAATTGGAGTCGTTTCAAACCCTATCAACATTTTTCGTGCATGATCTCAAAAACGCGGCCACCGGATTGAGCCTGATGTTGCAAAACCTGCCGATCCACTTTGATGATCCCGAATTCCGTACCGATGCGATCCACGGGGTGGGACGCACCGTCGAGCGGATCAACCAATTAATCCTGAAGTTAAGCAGCTTGCGTCGTGAACTCCAATTGACCACTAGCCCCTGCAGACTCGATCTGCTATGCGCCGAAGTGCTCGATGGGCTGGAAACCGCGGCGGAAGGGAAAAAATATGTGGAACGGGACCTGCGGCTCGTTCCGGCTCAATCACTTGACGCTGAATCAATTAAGAACGTGGTGACAAATCTCGTTATCAATGCCCGCGAAGCATTGAATGGCGGCGGTAAAGTTCACGTGACTACGTGCTTGGTCGCCAACTCTGTGCAGTTCGCCGTGGCCGATAACGGCTGCGGTATGACCCCGGATTTTATCAAAAAATTGCTGTTCCGCCCGTTCTATAGCACCAAAACCAACGGCCTTGGCATCGGTATGTTCCAGTGTAAAAAAATCATCGAAGCCCACGGCGGCAGCATCGCGGTGGCGAGCCAACCGGGAATTGGCACCCGCTTCACTATCCACCTGCCACTTGGCACCAGTCCCCAGTCTTGAAAAGCCGGACCACGGATATTACAGGCTCTCAATGAGTTATGATTAATCCCCCACCCCAATCAGCCGTCTTATGAAGCCCAAAATCCTGATCATCGACGATGACGAGGAAATCCGCACCCAAATGAAGTGGGCGGTGGCGGCCGACTATGAAGTGGCCGTGGCGGCCGACCGCCACAGCGCCTTTGAGGCTTTTCGCAAGCAGCGCCCCGAGGTCGTGCTACTCGACTTAGGGTTGCCGCCCAGCCCTAACGACACCGTCGAAGGCATGGCCACGCTGGCCGGGATGCTCACCCTCGATCGCTCGGCGAAAATCATTATCATCACGGGCCAGAGCGAGCGCGACAACGCGGTCAAGGCGATCGGCGCGGGTGCCTATGATTTCCTCTGCAAGCCGCTAGACCTCGGACAACTCAAACTATTGCTACAGCGCTGCGTATATGTGACCAAACTCGAGCGTGACTACCGGCGCATGCAAAACGAGGAGCGACCGGACCTGTTCGAGGGCATGCTCGGCGGGAGCGATGCGATGCGGGAAGTTTTCAAAACCGTCATCAAGGTCGCCAAATCCAATGTGCCCGTCCTCATCCTCGGCGAAAGCGGCACCGGCAAGGAAATGGTCGCCAACGCGATCCACCGCAGGAGTCCATTCAAGGCTGGTCCCTTCGTGGCTATCAATTGCAACGCAATCCCAGAAAGCCTCATCGAAAGCGAGTTGTTCGGCTATGAAAAGGGAGCTTTTACCGGAGCGATGAGTCAACGCCTCGGCCTGATTGAAACCGCAGCCGGGGGCACCTTGTTCCTCGACGAAATCGGCGACCTTCCGCCTCCGCTACAAGTGAAATTGCTGCGCTTCCTCCAGGAAAAGCGCATCCAACGGGTTGGCGGCCGGCAACAGATCGCAGTGGAGGCACGGGTGATTGCGGCAACCCATGTTGATCTTGCCAAGGCTCTAATCGCCGGGCGTTTTCGCGAAGACCTCTATTTCCGTCTGGCGGTGATCGCTTGCAAATTGCCGCCCCTACGTGACCGGGGTGCAGATATCATCCTTCTAGCTAAGGATTTCCTCAAGCGTTTTGAACCACCTAACGAGCAAGACCCACTCACATTCAGCCCCCAAGCCCTCCATGCAATTGCCAGCCATTCCTGGTCTGGCAATGTGCGCGAACTTCAAAACCGCATCCATCGCGCCGTCGTTATGGCTGATAACCGCACAATCACAGAGGTGGATCTGGAACTCGAATCGCCTCTTCTCCCAGCCAGCTACCCTAGCAACTCCAGTTCCTACGGTCATTCCAATGGTGCTTCCTCCTCCCGTTGCCTCAAGCATGCACGCGAGCACTTGGAGCGTGAAATGGTCGCCGTGGCCATCGAGCGCCATGCGGGTAATGTCTCAGCCGCCGCTAAGGAACTCGGCATCAGCCGCCCAACCATCTACGAACTCATGAGTAAACTCGGTATCTCCAAAGAGTGAAATCTGCAAGTGCGTCCGGCGCTGAAATCCACGATCCCTAGCAAACAAATGCTTTATCTGACTAACCTAACATCAACCATCCACTATTTCCAATTCTCCACGACCTATGAAAATCATCCAACGTCAGTTCATTCGCGCAGCAATCCTCGTTTTGCTTGTAGGTCTCCCGTCCGGATGCACCCGGAAAGCCAAGGCAGAGGGTAGGCTTGACGCCGCCAAGGAGTATTTTGCCAAGGCCGATGACGCGGCAGCCGAAATCGAATTCAAGAATGTGCTAAAACTCGAACCCGGGCACCCCCAGGCACTCAAGGGGCTAGGTATAATTTGGGTGCGGCAAGGCGCAATGCTCGACGGTGGCCGCTTCTTGTCTGCCGCTAAAAGCCAACTTTCCACAGATGACGAGATTGGAGTGAATCTCGCGCTGGCCTTTATTGACCTGGGCTTTATGGCGGACGGACGCAAGGAGATCCTCGATGTGCTAGATCGCACGCCAGCCCATGGCGAGGCCCTGATGTTGCTCGCCGACACCTCACTCACCCCGCAAGCGATGACCGAATGCGAGGCACGGATCACCCGCGCTAAGGCTGGCGACAAAGCACCGGTATTGCTGGCGTCTGCACTCATCGAATTCCGCCGGGGTCACATCGATGCCGGTACTCAAACACTGGAGCGGGTCCTGAAACTTACCCCGGAATCCCCCCGAGCCTTGGCCCTGCAAGCGACTCTCTTCAGGTTGAACAAACAACCTGAAAAAGCCCTCCTACTCCTGAAAAAAGCCTCAACCCTCGCCGGTGTGCGTTCTTCCGAATGCGCTGCCTATGCCTCGCTCCTGATGCAACTCGGGCATCAGGACGACGCGCTCGCCTTGCTAAAGGACGCTACCAAAAAAGCACCAGCCTACCTGCCCAATTGGCGACTTCTGGCACTCATCGCCTACGATGCCGGCAACGACGCCGAGGCTGCGGCTGATTTATCCAAGGTCCTAGCGAAATGCCCGCTAGATATCGAAGCCTCTCTCCTCCAATCCCAGCTTTGGCTGCGTGCCAAGCAACCAGCCAAGGCAGTGGAATTGATGGAAAAACTAACATCAACCTTCCCGTCACGTCCGCAATTTGAACTCGTCCTCGGCAAGGCTTACCTCGCTGCGGACGATTCCATCAAAGCGACAAGCACCCTGGACCGTGTTCTCGCCATCGCCCCGGGCCACACCGAAGCCACCCTGCTGCGCTCCAGTCTCTTTCTTAAGGACGCTCGGCCTGGGGAGGCTATCCGCCTTGTCGAACCCGTGCTCGCCGCCGAACCGACTAACCGAATGGCTCAGGATCTACTGGTGGCTGCCTACAGCGCCGCCAACCGCCTCGATGATGCTATCGCAATTGTCCAGCAACAAGCTGCCGCTTTACCCAGGGATGATGGCCCGCAGATCCTACTCGGCCAGCTCCTCCGTGCCCAGGGTAAAACCGCCGAAGCCCGCACCACCCTCGAGCGTGTACTTGTACACTCACCTAACCAGCTCGCAGCGCTGATTCAATTAGTCGCCCTGGATGAACTGCAAGGCAAGCGTGACGATGCCTTGGCACGCACCAACACCTATCTAGCCAATCACCCGGATTCCTCCCAGGCCCACTTCATTAAAGCCCAACTCTACTATGCCGCCAAAAATTTTAAGGCCGCCGAAACCGAAGCCACTAAAACTATCGAACTTAAACCCAATGATACCCAAGCCTATGGCATGCTCGTGTCCATTCAGTGCTCTGACAGCCGCTCAGATATGGCCCTAGGAAAACTCCGTGAGTTGTTAGAAATTTCACCTAACAACACACCGGCGATGATGCACCTTGGGTCGCTACTCATGCAACTCGGCCGTCTCGATGAGGCTAGGGCTAACTTCAGCAAAATGATTGAGTTATATCCTAACATCGCAGCGGCTTACAACAACCTCGCAGATATAGATTCGAGGACTCCGGGAAACCTCCCCAAAGCTCTCGAATACGCCCTCAAAGCCCGCTCGCTCGCTCCTGACGATCCATCTATCAGCGATACATATGGCTGGATTCAATGGCTCCGCGGAGATTACCGCCAAGCACTGCCGCTCATACAGGAGGCTGCAAAGCGCCTGCCCGAGGCGGCTTCGGTGCAATATCATCTCGCGATGGCTCACTACATGATGCACCAAACCACAGAAGCCATGGCCGCACTCGAAAAATCCCTCGCGATACCCGGCGAATTTCCTGAGAAAGACCAAGCGAGTGGGCACCTTGCCATCCTGCGCGATGGCGTACACTTGGATCTCACATCTCTTGAAAATCATATCAAGGAAACCCCCAAGGATGTCGTCATCATGATTCTTATGGCTAGAAAACTTGCCACCGTTGGGCGCCCGCAAGACGCAATTGAAGCCTACCAAAGTGCCCTAACCATCAACCCGGACCTCGCAGCCGCCTATCTCGGACTAGCTGATCTCTACACCTCGGCCCTCAACCAACCCGACAAGGCTCTTGTTGCCGCCAACCAGGCTCGCAAAGTCTCCCCGCAATGCCCCCACGCGGCGGCTATTCTCGGCTCAGTGCTTTTCCGCCTCGCCAAACATGAGGACGCCTACAACCTACTGGCAGAAGCCGCACACTCACTACCGAATGACGCCGAAGTCCAATACAATTACGCATGGGCCGCCTACAGCACAGGACGCGTATCCGACGCCCGCTCCACCATGGGCAAACTCACCGCATGCGATCCCGCTAGAACGTTAGATGTGAACGACTTCCTCGCCCTCACCGACCCAGATGCCCCAGCTAATGCCGACACCACGGTCCTGTCGGAAAAGAAGCTAGCGGCCAACCCCACCTATGTACCTGCTCTGATGGTTCGTGCGACGTTGCTTGAAATCAACGGTCAATGCCCACTGCCATCCTATACCAAAGTGCTCGAGGTCTTCCCTCAATTCGACCCTGCCCGCAAAGCCCTCGCAAGGGTATATCTTGACGATCCCACACAACTCGACGCTGCGGAAAAACTCGCTAACGCCGCACGCGAACGCCTCAAGGATGATCCCGACCTCAGCGGCATCCTAGCTATCATAAATTTCCGTAAGGGCCAGTTCGACTACGCCACCCAGATTCTAACTGAACTTGCCGCAATACGCCCACTCCAAGGCGGCGAACTCTTCGCTCTCGGCATGTCCCAGGCCGCCACCAAGCGCTCCAATGAAGCCCGCCAGACACTTGCCTTGGCTCTCAACTCCAAACTCCAGCAGGCCGATGCCTCCACTGCCAAAGCAACCCTTGAAATTCTCGGAAAATCAGCTGACGATGACCAAAAATAAATGTCAGATATGTTTACACTCTCTGCTTGAACGCTTTCCACTAACCAGCGAAAACACCTTGGCTCACGTTATTTCATTGCGCAATCAACTGATTATTAACACATTGCGCATTAGCAAAACAATCCTGGCACGGCGTTTGCTACTAAGAAAGCGAGGGCAAATCACCCACCTCCGGGAGAATCCTTAATTCAATCAAAACAATAACTAGTCCAGTGAAAACACGTTCATATTCAAAGTTAAGTGCACCCCTGCTAATTGCATTGGCGCTCAGCTCCGCGGCAAATGCCGCGTTCATCAGTGGCTTGATCTCCTTCGACGGAGTGGCAAATCTAGACAACGTCAATTTGGCCTCGGCAACGAAGGTGGACACTTGGTACGGCGTGGAGGCTGGTATTCCGATTACCGGAGATTTCGCGACGTACGTGAGTAATCATGATCCAGCGGTATTCACTCCTGGCTGGTCATTTGTCTCAGGTGCGGTAACGCCGTTATGGACGTGTGATGGATTCACCTTCAATCTGACCTCGTCGGCGGTACTATTTCAAACCTCCAACTCGCTTGTGGTGAGCGGCACAGGGACAGTGAGTGGTCATAACTTTCAACCTACCGCCGGCACATGGGACTTCTCCACTCAAACGGGGTCGGCCGGGGCGTTCCGCTTCTCGGCCAGTAGTACGGTCCCCGATGGCGGCACCACGATGGCTTTGTTCGGCTTCTCGTTACTGGGTCTTTACGGTGCCCGCCGCAAGTTCAGCTCACACTGAATGACGCTCACAGACGATGCCTTTCAAGGCTAGGCCAATCAATAAACCAGGTGAGGAAATTTCCTCACCTGGTTTATTTTTGGGGCTGAAATCTCAGGAATGCCCATAACTCAGCTTTCGTCTCCCACGGAGAGGTGGCCTCCGGCCGTCATTCGCCCATGGGAAGAGGAAAAGCCGCCGACTAGCGACGTTCACTTGCTTATCCCATGGGCAAAAGGGGGCAAGATGGCCCCGCTCCTTGAGTCTGAAACACCATCTAGTTAGATTATTTTCCAGTCGAGAATCCCTGCCGGTAGAAACGGGCCGGATCACTCACAAGCAGCCTAAAAACGACCTGCTGTCTGGCGGTAGAGAGCACCGTGACAGATTCCGGCGAATAATCGACGTCTTGAATCATGGGTACCCAAGATGTCGGATTAAGTCTGGTGGATGTCTCCAGCAGCGGCATGATATCTATCCCGTTGCTGCGCCGAACCGTCGTTAGAAAACATACGCTATTTTTGATAGACACAGCGGGCAGAGTGACTGCGTCAACCGGGCCGTCGGGGGGGCAATCAAGCGCGTACTCGAGAAAATTTGTAAGACCATTACCATTGTTATCACCCGCAGGATCGAGATCAGGGTAGAGATGGGAGAACGACTCATATCCGCCTTCAAAAGCCCCGAGGTTGATGCTGATTCCTTGAATCCTGGCGTTTCCAGACAAATCATTAGTAGGGCTGCCGAAGTCATTGTTACCGGCATTCAAACAAGGTGAACCTATGAACAGGCGTAGGTCAGATGCCGAGTTGGGGACATCCGACGCGTTCACCGCAGCCACAAAACCAGGATCACTGGTGTTCAGACAGCCGTCGAGGTTGCCTATGCCCCACGTCACGATACTGCCAACGCTAAAACTGGAGGCGTCAGATGCCCCTTGGATGAGGCAGTAGCTAATATCCGGGTGACAATCCTCAGTTTGATGGATCTGGCAATTGGCGATAGCGTTACTGATCATTGTGTTGCCCCAGACAATGCAGTTGCGCAGGAGCGGATTGGCGGATTTCTCGCTTCGCATTCCGCCGCCTGAATTTCCTTGGATACTGCAGTTCCTTAGGGTGGGGTTGGCCGCAAGATTGTAGATCCCCCCCCCGAAGGGAGCCACGTTACCTGAGATCTGTGTACTCGAAATGTCCAAGAATTTAGATCCGTTCACGCCAATCAAAAATACCCCTCCACCGAAACTACCAGCCTGGTTGCCTGAGATTCTGCAACGCTCGATGCTGCCAGTCACCCCATTACCCCAGAGGCCACCGCCATCGTATGCGCTGACGCAGTCCTGGATCGAACAGCCATCCAGTAGCAGATGGCTTGACAATGCGAAAATTCCTCCGCCATTGCCCTCTCGCTCGAGGCCGTCGCGAAGATGCAGGCTTCTCAATGTAACATTAGCATTTCCAGTGATAGTAAATATCCGCGAACTGTGGTCACCACTCAGGATAATGCCGGCACTAAGCGCTGACGCATCGAGCGTGAGCGTAACGCCGCTGATACCCAGTGATCCTGAACTGAGCGTGATGGTTGCTCCGTTGAGGCTCGACGCAAAGTCAATCACATCGTGGTCGATCGCGCCACTCATAACCTCCCGCAATGAGCCCGCTCCGCTGTCATGAGTCGTGGTCACTGTACCGGCCTGACTGCCGGTAATCATCATTACAACTAAGTTTGATAATAATAAATTTCGAATTTTCATGATTTATAAATATTTGAGAGAGAACGAGTAATTTACCAAAATTGTGAGATCTGCCAATATTATTCTTATAAAAAGAGAGATTTCTGATTGCGACTGGCACGGACGCGTCATTGCACCCGATGTCGGATATGTTTACACCCGTTGATTGGAAGGTTTCCACTCGCCAACTGAAGGTCCTAGGTTGGATAATGATTTCCGGTTCGATCGACTCATAATAAGCGAGTTACATATGACATTAAGACATCTGGCACGGTATTTGCTCTAATTTTTCAGCGTCAGAGCATCAACGATCATCGTGGGATAACCTCACGCGCGATTACGCAAAAACAATCCACCCAAAGAGATAATAATATGAAATTAGCAACACATATCTGTCGGTTTTCGGGGCTGACTGCAATAGCCTTCAGCGTCGCCAGTATCAACGCATCTGCCATCAGCGTGGTCTTCGAGTCCGGAGCGCTCGGCAATATCGGTCCCGGCGGCACCAACACCATCGTGAATGATGGCAACGCTCTGGACACTCCCATAGCTGGCAAGTTAGAACTTGGCGGACCCGTCGGCTCAGGATTGGGAACGGTCTTGTATGTGCAAACCAACGGCTTAGCCGGCCTTGGGACGGCGGCCAGTCCGCTCTTCGTGACGCTCACTGCTATGTCTCACATGGATAACACCGGTAGCAAAGGCGATTTTCAAGCGGGCAATTTCTATATGACCAAAACCGATGGGACGGTTAAGGACAATGGGCTTGGCGTCAGGCCATTCACGGTAAACGAAACAACCGGTTTACGCGAAGCTGGACTCAATCCGGCAATTGAGGGAAGCAAGGAGGTGTCCGGCGGAAGCGACCCTACCGACTTTGCCACTCGAGGCAACGGAGCACCGCATGTGGACGAAAGAGTGCTCTTTACTTTCGCCCAAGGAGTGCTCGGCAGCAGTATCAATGTGGTACTCACAAAATTTGACGCGACGGGAACCAATGGCGGATTGAATAACTCAGAGGATGTCTTTGACTTGATCATCAGTCGCATGGGACTCGCAGACCTTACCTATAGCAATGTCCATAAGAGCGTCCCTCCGGGGTCTGCCACGATATCATATATCGGGGTTGAAGCGGATCAAGTGGTGAACCTGAACTTCGCCGGCTTGCTGGCTTACGGCCTCGGTGCCACTGATGTGGTGACCAGCTTCTCCATTCGCGCCAACGACGATGATCCCACCAACCCAGCCGGCACGGCTGAGCACTTCCTGATCGATGGCTTAAGCGCCAACTTGACCCCGCCACCTTCCGTGCCTGATGGTGGCTCAACCATCGCCTTGCTTGGGCTTGCCATGATGCTTCTGCCAGTTGCGAAAAGGTTGCAGAAAAACACGGCAAACGGATAATATACTACCGTGACCCGCCATAACGAGTTGCAGCGTGCCTTGTGCGTGCTGCAACTTTTGTGTTTGTGGACATCTGGCCCCGCTTCAAAGGCAAAAAATTCGCTCTTAGAATGCGCACATTACAAACTGACTGATTCTCATCCTTGACTTCTCGCACGAAATTTGATTCTTGAACAATGCCTTGAAACCTCAATCCCCTGTCTCAGCCCATGAAAATCCCCAGAATTTCTAATTTCGCAGCTAGAACCCTTGAAAAGCCAAAACTGCTGTCGTTAGATCAAATTTTCTTGTCTTGTGTCTTGTGTCTGAGGCTCAGCCTCGCTAGATGGCAACGTATGCCGTCCCGTTTTTATTCGTACCTGATACCGCTGGTGTTGGTCAGCGTGCTGAGCGGGTGTACGGCCGAGGCCCGCAAAGCCCGCCTGCTTGACCGAGCGGGCGGATTTTTCGATGCCGGCGAATATGACAAAGCAAAGATAGAATACATGAATGTACTGCAGAAAGACGCGAAAAACCTTGTTGCTTTGCAGCAACTGGGGATAATCTGGTCTGAGCAAGGGGCTCCTCTACGGGCATTTACCTTTTTGAAAAACGCCTTGGAGCTAGCCCCTAATAACATTCCAGTTAGGACCAAGCTGGCTCTAACCTACATGGAACTTGGCTCACCCCAGGAAGCGAGACAGGAAGCCATCAAGATTCTCGAGCTAGCTCCAGCTCATAACGAGGCAATCATTCTCCTAGCCGATACTGCTATATCAAAAAATGACATCAGCTTTACCGAGGAGCTACTTGTGAAGCTAAAAGAACCCGACCGTGCCGCTGTGCATGTGGCCGCCGCGAGCCTGGCAGCTAGGCGGGGGGATCTGGCCACCTTGGAGCAAGAGGCGCGACGGGCCGTGGCGTTAGATCCCGAATCCATTCTCGTACAACTTACGCTAGCGAATGCATACCTAGCAAAAAACGACTATACCAAGGCCGGAGAGGCGTTCAAGACAGCGGCGGCCCACGCACCGTTGCGCTCCTCCGCATGCATCAAGCTAGCTGAATTCAAACTAGGCACCGGCGCAACGGGAGAGGCCGCTTCCATGCTGCAGGAGGTGACCCGCAAGGCGCCCGACTACCTGCCTGCGTGGCAACTGCAAGCGCAAATTGCCTTTACCGAAAAGAAATACGAGGAAGCGCTCACCTTATTGGAAAACGTATTGACACGGGATCCGAGGCACATTGAGGGGCGGACACTCAAGGCGCAGGTATGTTTGTCCAAGGGCGAAACGAAGCAAGCCGTCACCCTTCTCGAGAGCCTGCACACCTCGTATCCCAAGCTACCTGCCCTCGCTTATTATCTGTCCCGTGCCCATTTGCAGGACGCCAATCCGACTCGTGCGAGGGTTGTTCTGGAAAAATTGGTGAATGCCTATCCAGACTTCATAGACGCAGTGCTGCTCTTGGCCCGAGTGGATCTAGGCGCAGGCGACGCACAGACTGTCGTCTCCTTGATGGATGACTTACTCAAGCTGCACCCCGCACACGCGTCGGCGCAGCTTCTGCTAGCCGAGGGGTATCGAACGCTGGGGCGCTTCGATGAAGCTGCCGCTGTATATCGTGAGCAAATCAAGACCTCGCCTAACTCCCCCT
Source organism: Verrucomicrobiota bacterium (assembly GCA_037133195.1). Lineage (GTDB taxonomy): Bacteria > Verrucomicrobiota > Verrucomicrobiia > Verrucomicrobiales > Akkermansiaceae > Luteolibacter. The sequence continues at coordinate 34,354 of JBAXOP010000009.1, forward strand.
CCGCCTACTTCCTTCTCGGGATGGTCCTGCGCCAGAAAGGCAGCATGCAGCAAGCCCGCGCAGCTTTTGCCGTGGCGCAGAAATTGCAACCCGAAGATCTACTAGTAACCTATCAACTGGTCGAACTGGATATTCTCGACCATAATTACGCAGCCGCTCACCAGAAGGTTGGGGAGCATCTTAAGAAGCAACCGCATCTGGCAGGCGCACACTTCCTGGAAGGTAAGATTTTTGGGGCCCAAAGCGACTGTGACCGTGCGGAGGCGGCTTTCCTCAAATCCTTGGAACTCAATCCCGCCGCCATCGGTGTCTATAACGAATTGATCGGAACCTACCTAGCGGGCGGTAAACTGGCAGAGGCCAGTGCCCGCTTGGAAGCGCATCTGGCCAAGCATCCAGACGACCCACGAGCACTCACCACGGTTGCCTTGATCTATGAAGCATCGAACGAGTTTCCCAAGGCCCGCGACGTTTATGAAAGACTTCTCGCAAAAAATCCTGATGCGTTGGTAGCACTGAATAACTTGGCCAACATCTATGCGCAACGCTTGGACCAACCCGCCAGGGGATATGAGATGGCGTGCAAGGCCAGAACGCTGAATTCGACCGATCCGGCGATTGCTGATACTCTCGGCTGGTGTTGTTACAAGCGCCGGGATTACCAGCAGGCACTGACGTTGCTCACTGAAGCCGCCGCCAAACTTGCAAACCATCCAGAGGTCCAGTTCCACCTAGGCATGGCCGCCTATATGATGGGCCAATCCGAGGTCGCCCGCAGCGCCCTCAAGCTGGCCGCTGCGACGACGGCGGATTTTCCTGGCAAGTCAGATATCCAGAGCAAGCTGGCCTTGCTCGAAACCAGTGACTCGAAAAACTCAACTACTTCGGTCACTGACTTGGAGGCCGCCCTCCAGAAACAACCCGACGATATCCTGCTCCAAATGCGACTCGCCGTGGCATATGAGCGTGAGGACGCCAATGACAAGGCGGAGGTGGCCTATGTGAAGGCGCTCGAACTTAACCCCAAACTCATCGCCGCGGTCATCAAGCTCGCACAACTCCATGCCGGCCCCATGAAAAATCCTGGTAAAGCGCTGAAATTCGCCACCATGGCGCGGGAATTGGCAGCAAATGATCCGCGGGTGGCCGGGCTTCTAGGCTCACTGAGCTATCATGCGGGAGATTACCCCAAGGCTTATGGCTTGCTCCAGGAAAGTGCCACCGGTCTGCCAAACGCCCCCGACGTGTTGCTTGATCTGGCATGGGCTGCTTACAGTCAGGGCAAGGTGGATAGAGCCCGCAAATCCATGCAGCAAGTCCTGCAAGCCACACCCACCCCAGCCCAAATAGACGATGCCACATCATTCCTCGAGCTGAGCGCACTGGATCAAGGCACCAAGGATCTCGCGGCATCACTACCCAAAGTTGAGAGCGTCCTACAGAAAAATCCCCGCCATGTGCCAGCTCTCATGGCACGGGCCGCCATTCATGTCGAAAGCGCTGAAGCGGCGTCGGCCGCCAACATCTACGCCACGGTTCTAGCTATCTTCCCCGATTTTGCACCTGCCCAAAAATGGCTGGCAGCCCTGTACGCCACCGATCCGGCCAATCACCAAAAGGGCTATGATTTGGCACTCAAGGCTCGCACGACGCTGGCAGACGATCCGGATCTAACCCGCATTCTAGGCACCCTCGCCTACCAGCGGAAGCAATTCGCCTACGCCGCCCAACTTCTGAGGGAAAGCTCAGGAAAGCGGCCACTGGATTCGAGGAGTCTGTATTTTTTAGGCATGTCGCTGCTAGAGATTAAGGAGATGCCAGATGGCAAGGAGGAACTGCGAAAATCGCTGGCGGCAGGCCTGATTGAACCACTTGCCACAGAGGTCAAACAGATCATCGACAACTAGCGAGGCTGCGCCTCAGACGCAAGACACAAGACTTCAAGACGCTAGACTTCACGACGCTGCCTGCACCACGCGGTCGGTGACCGTGGGTATCCCCAAGGGTCGCTTTTCC
>JBAXOP010000010.1:0-35403 GCA_037133195.1 Verrucomicrobiota bacterium
GGCGGCCCTGACGCCCGGTGCCAACCTCCATCATTCATCTCCGCGTATCCCTCTGTGACCTCAGCGCGGCTCTGCCTTTCGGTTAATTACGGCCTCAAAGGCATCAAAAAAGTGCCAAGTCATTTTCCGGAATCCAGCGCCAATTCCTCGACAATTCAATACCTAGCTCAGGAAGTCTTAATCTCGGCCGCAGCGCTAACAAAATGGCCACTGCCTCCTCGGCACTCGGCTCTTCCACCAACACCGACTGGAACCGCCGTTCCAGCGCCCCGTCCTTCTCAATGCTCTGGCGGTATTCCTTGATGGTCGTCGCCCCGATCACGCGGATCGCGCCACGGGCCAGCGCGGGCTTGAGGATGTTCGCCGCGTCCATGCTGCCGCCCGCCTGGCCTGAACTCCTCCACATGGAAAAACGCTGGAACAAGTGCGGCTTTACATTTACACTCCCACCATGGCTGTCACAATTCAATCCTACCAACGTTTGGAGGGGGAAGTTCTACAGCTTCCCCGTGAGGATCGCTCCCAGCTTGCAATTCGGCTTCTGGAAAGTCTCGATGAAGACGATCACGAGCTAACTCCCGAATGGCGCGAGGAACTTCAGCGGAGATCCAGCAACATTGACGCTGGCAAGGCAAGGCTCATCCCTTCCGAAAACCTTTGGTGTGAGATCAACCAGCGCTTTGGCACAACCCTTTGAGCCATGCGCGTGAATCACGACGACGCGGCCCGCGAGGAAGGACTCGCCGCCGCCGCGTGGTACGGGGTGCAACAGGAAGCTCTCCAAATCCGGTTCCTTGCAAAATGGAAGGAGGCCGAACTCACCCCGGTATTTTGTCCCCGCCTTCAAGGAGGGTGGGCGTCCCGCCCACATTTGCCATTGCAACGCGAAAATTCTGCGGGATGATTTTGATTTGACACGGATTCCGTGTTACACCAGATTCGTGTCATGAAAAACGTGACCATCACCCTGCCCGACGAAGTGGCTCTCCATGCCCGGATTTGGGCCGCGGAGGCGGATACCAGCCTCTCCGGCTTCCTGTCCAGGATGCTGTCCGAGCGCATGGAACGGGAATCCGGCTACCAGCGGGCACAGGAAAATTTCCTCTCCCGTCAAGCGGTTTCCTTGCAACAAGAAAGTCAACCTTACCCCAAGCGCGCCGATCTTCATGACCGCTCCAATCTTCGTTGACACCAACGTTCTGGTCTATGCCCGCGATGCCGGGCAACCCGCCAAACAGCCTCGCGCCATGGAGGTTCTCCGGCTTCTCTGGGCGTCCCGATCCGGCCGCGTGAGCACCCAGGTCCTGCAGGAGTACTACGTCACTGTCACCCGCAAGCTGCGACCCGGTCTGCCCAATGCGGATGCCCGCGCTGATGTGGACGCCCTGTTCGCCTGGCAACCCACATCACCCACTCTTTCCACCTTCCAGAAGGCGTGGGAAATCCAAGACCGCTTCCAACTCTCCTGGTGGGACAGCCTCGTGGTTGCCACCGCCATGGAATCCGGTTCTCGCCTGCTGCTCACTGAGGACCTCCAACATGGCCTCATCATCGGCAACCTCCGCGTCGCCAATCCATTCCACGTCGATTTTCAATTGAATGAACTCGTAGCCAAGACTCGCGGGAAACCAAGGAGTTGACCCGCCGCGAACTTCGCGAGAGCGACGAGCGAAATCAAGGTGTGGCGCACTGGCGGAATTGAATCTGATCGCCGCTCGTCGTGAGGTGAAAGCTGAAATTCTGAAAGGACGAGGAAGAGCGGTGGAATTGAAGATGAAGAATGTGAGCCATACTACCGCCACCAGCGGCGTACCTCGAAAGCCGGTTGTCTTTCCATGACTTCTGACATGGGGAATTCTGTCTCAAATTGCGGAAAGTAGGTATCTCCCACAAAATTCGCTAGCACATGACTTACTAACAAATCATCCAGAAGCGGCCAAAATGCTTGATATATCTCAGCCCCGCCGATGATAAACACTTGCCCGTCCAAGCCGGGTAACGTCGCCAGATCCGCCGGCGTATGGAGTACCTCCACGCCCGCCGCCGACCAGTTAGGATCGCGGGTTAGCACGATATTGCGGCGCTTGGGCAGTGGCCGCCCCAGTGATTGGTAGGTTTTGCGGCCCATCACAATCGGATAGCCGGATGTGCTGCGCTTGAAAAACGCCAAATCTTCCGGCAAGTGCCAGGGCAGCTTACCATCGCGACCGATCACGCGCTGCGGGGTCATCGCCACGATTGCTGTTAGATGCAATTTCATGATCCGCTCAAACCGACACGTCCGCCTTGATTGCCGGGTGGGGTTCGTAGTTGTCGAGCCGGATGTCCTCGAAGGTGAAGCTATCAATGTCTGTCACCTGGGGATTGAGCCAAAGCGTGGGCTGTGGTTTGGGTTCTCGGGCCAATTGTAGGTGCGCTTGGTCGAGATGGTTTGCGTAAATATGGACGTCGCCGAAAGTGTGAATGAAGTCACGTGCTTCATAACCACAGACATGTGCCACCATCTGGGTGAGCAGGGCATATGAGGCAATGTTGAAGGGCACTCCCAAGAATAAATCCGCGCTGCGTTGATAGAGCTGGCACGATAACCCGGCACGCCGGCCGTCACGCGGCGCGTGTACGAAAAACTGAAATAACAAGTGACAGGGAGGCAGCGCCATCTGATGGATTTGACCGACGTTCCAAGCCGAAACAATGTGCCGCCGTGAATATGGATCTCCCCGCAACTCATCAATGAGCAGGTGGATCTGATCAACGCTACGGCCCTCCGGCGTGGGCCAGGACCGCCATTGCTTACCATAGACCGGGCCTAGCTCGCCCTCGGTATCGGCCCATTCATTCCAGATGCTCACGCCGTTGTCCTTGAGAAAACTGGTGTTGGTATCGCCGCGCAGCATCCACAGTAATTCGTAGATGATAGAGCGCAGGTGCAATTTTTTGGTAGTGAGGCAGGGAAAGCCTTTGCGCAAGTCATAGCGCACCTGGCGCCCGAACACGGCCAGCGTGCCGGTGCCGGTGCGGTCGTCGCGCAACTCGCCGTGTTCCAAGACATCCCGCAGCAAATCCAAGTAAATTCTCACGCCAGGAACTCAGCCATAAACGCGCGGGTCTGGCAAGTACGAACAAGCGCGCTGGTGACGAATCGTGTGGCATGCCAGGATGGCTGAGGAGCCGCGACCTTACTGTCGTGTCTTCTTAACTCCTCAAGCGTCGCGGCGGGTCACCCGATAGACACTGTCGCCGGGGCGCGCCGGCGTGGCGAGGGCCACCGCAACGGACTGGCCGCGTTTGGCGTCAGTCATCGATTGGTGCTCGATTTGAATGGATGTCACACTCACGCGCAGCACGCCGGTAGTGGGCCCTAGGATGAGCAGTTCGTCACCGAGGGCAAACCCGGTGTCGCAGACGCGGATTTCCACAGCTGCGGCCTTGCGATAGAATTTGACGACTTCGCCGACGTGAAGTTTTTTGGTCGCTGCCTGGCTGTTGGGGGCGCCGCTCCACTGGTCGATGGGCCGGCCCATGTAAAAGCCCGCGGCCAGTCCGCGGTGATAGACGCTCTCAAGGTCCCCCATTAGACTGGCTTTGAGTTGCTGGAACTCTTGGTGGAAACTTGGCCGACGGCGGTTTTTATAATAAAAATCCACGGCTCGGCGATAGGCGGCGGTGACCGTGCTGACGTATTCCGGTGCCCGCCCGCGGCCCTCGATTTTGAGACTGCTGACTCCCGCCTCCAACAATTGTTCGATGAATGGCAGGGTGCAGAGGTCTTGCGGACTGAGCAGATAGGTGTCGCCTATGCGGAAGGCGGTTTCGCCCTCGCTGCTGCTTATTTGATAGGGCCGGCGGCACGGTTGGGTGCATTGGCCGCGGTTGGCGGATTTGCCGACGCTTGTCTCAGACATGAAGCAGCGGCCGCTGATAGACACGCACATGGCACCGTGGGCGAAAACTTCGAGTTGGATGTGGGCGGCTTCACTGGCACCGAGTTGGGTAATGAGGTTACGGCGCAGGCTGCGGATGTGCGCCAGCGAACACTCCCGGGCAAGCACGAAGCGCCGGATGCCAAAGGCGCGGTAAAACCCGGCTAGAGCCGCTGAATTTGACACAGACATCTGGGTGGATAGAAAAACCGGCAGCTTCAGGGCGGTGGCCGTTTCAATAACCGCCATATCCCAACAAATCACGGCGTCAATGGCGGCGGCGCTCGCCGCAGCGAGGACGCGCCTGACGCGGGCCAACTCGGGCTCATAAATGATGGTGTTGAGTGCCAGATAGGCCCGCACCCCGGCCTGATGACAGATGCGGGCGATGCGCGGTAACTCGGCTACGGCAAAATTGCTCGAGTTGTCGCGCATATTGAAGCCGCGCACGCCGAAGTAAATCGCATCCGCGCCGGACTGGATGGCGGCTTGCAGGCTGGTCCAGTTGCCAGCTGGTGCCATGAGTTCGGGTGGGTGGCTCGGCGGCATCGGGGGAATTATTGCACGCTCACCTTAGTGCCGAGTTTGACTTTGCCATAGACGATGGGGATCGGCCCGGCTTGCCCGCGGATGCAAGAATGGGAGGCGGGATAGCGGCGCACCGGGGCGATGTGGTGGCCCAAGCCATCATTGGTGAGGCGCATCCAGTAGCGCATCGGCGCACCGTCAAAGCGCCCGCCTACCGGAACGCTGTCTTTGGTGATGTCAGCATCGGTTATAACGCAGTTGTTCTCGGCGTCGTAGATCCGCCCGTAGATGTTGGATTGCTTTTCCACAAGCATTTCGAGAATCGTGTATTCCCCTGGCGGTGTCTCATGCCCTTCACGCCCCGAGCATATCGGATAGTCCATCGCCACCTCATTGCCATTCATGAGCAGGCCGCGTTGCTTAGCTAGGTCAATGCGGATATGCGAGTTAGTCGGATTGGTGCGGGCCAGCACCGGGGCATTTTTCCACACCTTGTAGGTTTTCGGATAGACCGGCTCAGCGGTGAAATGCTGGTAGGTGCCAGCCGGGTATGGATTGACGAATGTGCCGCCTGGCTTGGGGGTGGTCGGGGGGGGCTTGGTGGCACAATTGGCAAGCAGCAGGGCCACCATGGGCAGTGCTAGCTGGAGGGGAATGCGGGCGAATTTCATGTTAGTCTGGCGTCAGGGGCGGCATCAATAAGGTGTAACCTGGGGAAACGCAACCCCTGGCCACGCAAAACCCGCTGCGCCTCCAAGATTTTTCTTAAAAAATTCATGGCAAAGCTGGTTGGATGACTCTTTTCTCGCCATGAATGAAATACGCATTGATTTTTTCCGCAGCGATGATGCGCGCTGTGCCGTCGCGGCTCAGCGTGCAGACGCATGTCATCAAGGCAGGCGGGCGATCACAGGATGGGTTGTTGGTTGGCGAAAATCTCTGGAAAACCACGCCGGTTGATTTCGCCCGCAATCTCAGGGCTGCGGATATCCAATGGCTCGATGCCGATAAAACCCGTGCCCGGTTCTTTGGCCGCGGCTTGAATCTATTAGGCGGCAAGCTCGCTGTCCGGGGGGGATTATGCGCTTGATCATTGGCTATAACCTCAAGACTAACGAAATCCTGTTCTCCGACTCCTGGGGCGTGCAACATGCCCTCAAGCGCATGCCCATGGATAACGCCTGCGCAATGACTACCGGAATGTATTATCTGGAGCCGATTCAATGAGGCCAACGGCGGGTCCAGGAGACCCACGCTTCCGAAACTCAATACCCTTGACATAAGTGGTGAATTGAGCGCACATCTGCCCTGAAGCCAGAATCCACCTGCTCTTCCCTCCACTACCACGCTTGGCGGAATCCCCTAGCCAGCCACCATGAACCCGCCTCCATCAAACACTAACGATTGCCCCACCCCGGCCATCGATATCCGCTGCTTGCGGGTCGATTACGGCACGTTTTGTGCTGTGGACGACCTCACCCTGAGCGTGCCGCCAGGCGAGGTGTTTGGGTTGGTTGGGCCTAACGGAGCTGGCAAGACCAGTACGTTTCGGGTGCTCACCACGCTGATGGAACCGACGTATGGCGAAGTGATAATGGGCGGGGTGGATGTGCTCGAAGATCTGGCCGCCGCGCGGCGGGTGATTGGGTACATGCCAGATCTGGCGCCGCTGCCCAGCGATCTGAAAGTCCGGGAATTTCTCGAGTTTCACGCAGCAGCCTACGGGTTGGGCGGCCGCAGCCAGCGTCGCGAGCGGGTGGCTGAGTGTTTGGAGGAAGTGTCTCTCGGCGAGCAATCGCAGAGTTGGTGCAAGGCACTCTCACGCGGCCAGATGCAGCGGGTGGTCCTCGCCAAGACCTTGCTGCACCGGCCGCGCATACTCATCCTCGATGAACCAGCCAGCGGCCTCGACCCACTGGCACGCCGCAATTTGCGCCACGCGTTGTGCAAGTTGGCTAGCACCGGCACCACGGTTTTTATCAGTTCCCACATTTTGAGCGAACTCGCCGAAATGTGTACCTCGCTCTGCGTGATGAACCGCGGCCGCCTGCTTGCAGCGGGCACCGTCGATGAAGTCCGCTGCCAACTCGGCAACACCGAACGCACCCTCACTGTCACATTGCTCGCTCGCCATGACGATGCCGCCGCTTGGTTGCAGTCACAGCCCGCCGTCCACGACTTGCGTATCACCGGCCCGCAGTGGATGTTCGGCTTCAGTGGCAGCGACGAGGCTCAAGCCGATCTTCTCGAAGGTCTCATCCGTCGCGGCGTGCGACTGCGTGCGTTCGAGGAAAAACGCTCGTCCTTTGAAGATATACTGGTGGATGTCGCCGCCACCAACCGCCGCCCATGAATCCGCCCCAACTACCGATCCGCCTCACCCGCCATGCCGCTTGGGCTATCTGGAGTAACCCGATTTTCCGCCGCTATTGCCAAGCTCGGTTGCGCCCGCATGAAGTGGGCATTGCCTTGCTGCTTACCTTGCTTATCGCCGGGTTCATCGTGGCAATGGCCAGTTCGGCAAGCCTGCGCAGCCACATGACCCCGGCGGATGCCGCGCGCTCTGGTATCATTCCGCTGTTAGTTGTGCAGGGGCTTATCCTATTTGTGTTAGGTACGGCGCAAGTGGCTGGCGGCATGACCGCTGAGCGTGACGAAGGGGTCATTGACTATCAGCGGCTCATTCCGATGACGCCGCTGGCAAAAGTGTTGGGATATCTGTTCGGGCTGCCGGTGCGCGAATATGTGATGGTCGGCATTACGCTGCCGTTCACCGCTTGGTGTCTGTGGCGCGGGCAGGTGGCATGGCACGTTTGGCTGCCGCTGTATGCTGTTCTGCTGAGTTCGACCCTGCTCTATCACTTCACCGGATTGCTCACCGGCACCGTGGTGCGCAACCGACGCTGGGCGTTTCTAGTGTCCATCGGGTTGGTGTTCTGCCTCTACACCGTTATTCCGCAGATGGCCAAGTTCGGGTTGGTGTTTTTTAAGTACCTAACAATAACGCCAGTGTTTAATGAATGTCTGCCTGGATTGTTGCCAGAGTCCGCCGGTGCACTCGTCAAGGCCGGCCAACGCCTTCTGCCGACAGTTAAATTTTACAATTTGGATTTTTCCGAGGCCTTTTTCACTGGTTTTTCCCAAGGTGGGTTGATTTTGACGTTTGTGGTCATGCTGTGCCGGAAATGGCGGCGGACGGATTCACACTTATTAGGGAAACTATGGGCCACCGGATTTTTTATTTGGATTCAGATTCTGCTGTTGGGTAATGCGCTGCCGCTCATAGAGCCGGGCAGTTTGTTTCCCTCGAGGGGTCTGGCCAGTCTTGCGAGATTCACCGTGGGGTGGAGCCCGCAACCGGCGGAGGCGGTGGTCATGTCGGGCATTTACGGATTGGTGACGATGGCCTTGATGTTTGTGTTAGGCGGGATCATCACCCCCTCAACCGACCATCAACTGCGGGGGTGGCGGCGGGCTCGCAAGCACGGAGATGCCGCGTTGCCGCGATTGGCGGATGCCGCCACCGCCTACTGGTGGGTGGGGGTCATGGCGTTGGCGGGAGCGGCGGGGTGGTTTCTGTTTACGCGTGCGTTGGTCGAGTCGCACTGGTTTCCGGGCCATACCGTATCTCTGTTAACCTTGGGATTTTTTGCTGCTATCATGCTCAGTTGCGGCAGCGGTTGCCAAGCGTTGCTCGAGGCAAAAGGCGGCCGAGTCGTCGTTCTCTCCGGCATATTGGTCGGGGTGGTGCCGCTGATGGCGGGTGCGGTACTCAGTGCGGTCAGCGGCATGCTGGCCACTGCGGCGTGGTTGATAGGGATATCGCCGCTGAGTTTGCCGTTTTACGCGGTCGGTTCGTTGCTTTCCATTGCGGAATTGCCGGACTCGGTGGTGGATGCCGTGCCGCAGGCATTTTACTGCTCGTTGGCGGGGTGGATGGGGGGGATGCTATGGCTGAGTTGGCGATTGTGGGCGGCACGCAAGGTGATGGCCGTGCGTGTGTTGGAGCCTTGATACCTGGTTAAGAAAACAGTCCAAAAGCAGTCTCGCAACAGGAGGCGCCTTTTGTAGGAGGTAGATATTGACTCTGATGGAGTTTATGAGAAATTGCCGCCATGCGTGCTCGGTTCATCGCTCCATCGAAGGATTCGGCAGAGAAGCCCGTCATTTACCTTTGCGTGAACCGGGTGGTGGACCGACGGGTTGCGTTTGTGGACGAGGTGTTTCGGGCTTGCCGGGATCGGTTTGGAGAGAGGCGCAAGAGCGGGGCGCGGCCATTGCGCGGTAACGCGGCGGCGGCTTGGCTGCTGTGGAGTGCAGGCGATTTGCGGAAGAGGATGGGCGGCGGGACATGAATTGGGGGAGAATAGCCGGGGTGTTGCTGGGCTGGGGGTTGGGGGTTGTTAGCTCCGCTGCCACCATTCCAGAGGCAGCGACGCTTGTGCGCTTGGCCGAGAGGCCGGCGCTCTCGCCGGACGGCAAAACGATTATTTTTGAATGGCTCGACGAATTATGGAAAGCATCGGTGGAAGGAGGCGAGGCAGTGCGTCTGAGCGAGCATGGGGCACAAGACAGCCGTCCACAGTTCACGCCGGATGGCCAGCGGGTGGTTTTTTCGAGCAAGCGAAGCGGCACGTTCCAAGTGTATTCGATGGCCGCAAGCGGAGGTGAGGCGGTGCAGCATTCATTTCACAGCGAAGGCGGATTGTTAGAATGTCTATCGGATGACGGCAAGCGTGCGATCATCTCGGGCAAGCGTGAGCAGGATGGCCCCAACGCCAGTCGTTTGCTAGAGGTGGATCTCACCTGCGTCCGGCGAGAGCGCTGTTTGTTTGATGCGTACGCCACCGCCGCCGCCTGCTCGCCGGGGGGCGGGCGGGTACTCTTTAGCCGAGGTGGAGAGCGGCCGTATCGCAAGGGCGAGGCCGGAACGCGAGCGGCGCAACTCTGGTTATATCGAGAGTCAGGCAAATCCTTCGAGCGGCTGCTACCCGCTGCCACCGATGTGCGCTCGCCGTTGTGGCAGCACGACGGTAAAGGATTTTACTATGTATCTCGTATCAACGGTGTGGCCAACCTCTGTTCTTACAGCGAGACGACGCGCAGTAGTAAACAACTCACGTTTGCAACTGGTGATGGGGTATCGCAGCCGGCCGTGTCAGCCGATGGAGCGACCTTCATAATGTTGGTCGGCTGGCAATTGTGTCGGCTGCGTCCTGCCACGGATGCCGAGCCGGTGCCGCTGGAACTATGGACGCGTGCACAAGTGCCGGACGTTTCACGTTTTGAGGAGCGCGTGGAAACGGTAACAGACGCGGATTTTGTGCCGGGTATTGAGCAGGTTGTGTTTGCCGCATGTGGCGAGTTGTGGTCGATGGACCATGGCGGCAATCCACCACTTCGCCTAACGGAAACTGCCAGTGCCGAAAGCGAGGTGCGCTTTTCGCGCGATGGTAAATGGCTGTACTTTTTGCGCGATGACGGGTTGGCAGCCAATTATTTTCGTGCCGCTTTCGGGCACGGTAGGATCGGTGATATCCAACAAATCACGTATGGCCAGCGTTCCAAGTGCCGTTTGAAAGTAAGCCCCGACGCCACGAAAATCGCTTGGGTCGAGGGCTGCGGTGATGTTTACAGCGCAGCCGCCGATGGCAGCAATCCCAGGCGGGTGTTTGAATGTTGGGATAAGCCCACCCTCGAGTGGTCACCCTGCGGGCGTTGGCTAGCCCTTGGTGCCATCGATAAAAACAGCAACCGCGACATCTGGCTGGTGGCCGTTGATGGCTCCCGCCCGCCGCTAGACCTCACCCGTAACCCGGGCTTCGATGGTTCGCCGCGCTGGTCACCGGACGGTCGTTATCTGGTGTTCACAGCCCGCCGCGGAGTTTCAAACAAGGCCGGCCTGTGGTGCATAGACTTCGGCAAGGGTGGCCTCGCTCCCGATTGTGCGGATTCGCTGATTCAGCGTTGCGGCGAGTTGGCCATTCATCTATCAATAAATGGGTTAGCGCCGACCCGGGTGATCTGGGCTGCGGACTCCAAGAGTCTGTTGCTGCAAAGCGAACAACCTGGTGACCGTCACCTTTATTCTCTATCAATCTCAGGGAAGACCATGAGTACCGTGGCGAAGTGCCGCGGAGTGCCTATCCGCACGACTGTGGACGGCAGTTTGCTGTGGCTGGTGGATGGTTGTCCGGCGATTCTCAGGGATGGCGTGATGATACGTTATGCAATAGCCATGACGGTTGAACAGCGGCGGGAAGATATGCTGCAGCTGGGATTTCGCCGGATTTGGCGCACGCTCGACGAGCGGTTTTACGATTCGGAGATGAAGGGAACCGACTGGCCGGCATTGCGGGAAAAATATGCAGAGGTGGCTGTTAGAGCGCGTGATTCCAGGCAATTTGAGCGGGTCGTTGGAATGATGTTAGATGAACTCAACGCCTCGCATCTTGGTTTTATAGGGGAGGTATGGCCGCGGCCAATCGGTGCGGTGCATGCGGAGGAAGCGAGTGGGCACCCTGGGCTGGTGTTTCGCGATGATCCGGGAGACGGGCCGCTGGTGATAGCTCGGGTGTTGGCGGGTTCTCCGGTGGGTCAACTCAAGGAGGCACCGCGGCCATGGGAGGTGGTCACACGCATCGGTGGCCAGGAGGTGGACAGCCACACACCGTTGCACGGGATATTAGCCGGCGCGGTTGACCGGCCGCTGCCGCTGGTGGTGCGTGCCGTTGATGGTCGCCAGCGGGTGCTTGAGTTGCGCTGCATCACATACGACAGAGCCCGCGCACTCGAGCATGAGGCACGTGAAGCCGCTAGTGGTGATATCACTGGCACACCGCCGCGCCCGCGTCTCGCCTATCTGCCATGGTCGCGGATGGAGGCGGAGGATATCCAACAATTGGAGCTGGCGATCTATCGGGCATCACTTGATCATGACGGGCTCATTCTTGATGTGCGCGATAACCCCGGCGGTAACGCGGCCGACCATGTGCTGGCAATGTTTACTCAGCCCAAGCATGTTTTGACCCTTCAGCGCGGGGGTCCGCCCGGCTACCCGGTCGAGCGTCGCGTGCATCCGGTGTGGGACCAACCGCTTGTGGTATTATGCAATGAAAACACGTGTTCCAACGCAGAAATTTTCTGTCATGCCATACAACAAAGCAGGCGAGCGCCACTTGTTGGCGCTGCCACGGCGGCTTGTGTGATTTCCGCAGTGGAAGAAGTCATCCCAGATCTCGGCTGTCTGCAAGTGCCTTTCCGCGGGTGGTTTGATGCGAGTAGCGGTGACGATCTCGATGGCTTAAGCGTGATCCCTGAACAAGCAGTGGCACTGGGTCCTGCCGACGAGGTTGCCGGGCATGATCCGCAATTGCTGCGGGCCTTGGAAGTTCTCCGGGAGAGAGTGGTCGAGGCTCCGCGGCCGGTGGTGCCGCGGCGGAAGAGGTAGTGGAGGCGCATCGGTACTCACAATCCCACAAAAAAAACCGTCCCCCGATCTAGCAGAGGACGGTTTGTATAAGTTAGATTTGGATCTGATTTACTTGATTGCGCTTAGCATCAGCTTCAGTTTGGAGAAATGCTTCTCAACCTTGGCTACCTGATTGCCGAGGGCGATGACAGCCTTGGCGCTCATGCCACCAGTGGCGGGAGCCTTCACCTTAGCCACTTTCGCGGCTTTGGCGGGTTTAGTTGCCACACCGGCTTTTTGGATCCAGCCACTGATGGTTAGAGGCGAAACTTTAAACTTAGCGACGGCGGCGCTCAAGCCGCCACGGCCATTAGCGGAGTTATAAGCCAGCACGAAAGCAACCACTTCCTGCTTCTGCTCGGCGGTGTAACGCTTGCTCTGGGGCGCTGCTGATTTTGCCGCCGGCGTGGCTGCGGTCTTCGCTGCCTTCGCTGCCTTGGGAGTCTTAACTGCTTTGGCTGCTTTGGGAGCCTTGGCTGTTTTGGGAGCCTTGCCGGCTTTAGGAGCCTTGGCTGTTTTAGGAGCCTTGGCTGCCTTGAGCCAGCCTGCAACCGTAAGCACAGAAATGCCGAACTTTTCCGTGGCCTTCGCTTGTCCACCACGTCCATTGTCAGCGTTCCACTTGTTAGCGAAAGCGATGACTTCTTGTTTTTGGGCATCGGTATAACGTATGCCCTTTTTAGTTGTTTTCTTAGGAATTGCACTCATGTCGCGCGCAAGCTATCATGATAATGAACCACTACAAGATAAAAGTTACACTTTTTCAAAACGACCCATAGTAAAGAATCAGTCATGAGTTAGCATGCAATTGGCCATTGAGAATAGCAAGTACGGACACCGGATCAGTCAAGTTATCAAGCCAATATGCAGCCTCCTGTTTGACGCGCGGACGAGTAATAACACCGCCGAAGCCGATAAAGAAATCGACATCCGGCTGGGTTTCCAAATCTGACATACCATCACCTATCATGGCCACGCGAAGTGGCAACATGGCTTGCCGCCACTCGCGAATCACCTCGTTTTTGCCACCATTACGGGTGGTCGGATAGGTCTGACCATACCCGGCATAGTTACCATGCGCATCCAAATTCAGTGGCACAGCTTCCACATGCTCAATGCCCAAGTGGCGAGCCAAGGGAGCAATGAGGGGAGCGAAACCGCCGGAGAGAATCACAGGCAACCAAGCATCGGCCTTGAGTCGTTGAATCAACTCAGCAGCCCCAGGCGTGAGCGCTGCCACATAGTGCGCGGCCACCCGCTCACAGGCGGCGCGGTCTGGACGGATGATGGCCATGCGGCGGGCAAATACCTCATCGAGAGGCACTTCGCCATTCATGGCGGCATGCGTGAGAGCGACGACTTCTGCATATACGTCGGCTCCGCGAGCGCGTGCCAACTCATCAATCCCCTCAATGGTAGAGAGGGTTGAATCACAATCGAGGAAGATGAGTTTGCCGCGATGTTGATGTGGCGGATGGATAGAGAGATACGTGCCAGGAGGCACCCATTCAAATAACTCAAGCATATCTTCATTGCGCAAACGGATGCAGCCATGGCTTGCCGGATGCCCGATTAACTCCTCGCGATTGGTCCCGTGAATATAGATGCAGCGTTCCAGGGTGTTGGCGTTATCTGGATCCATGCCATCCAGGCGCAGAATACGGGTGAGCACCAAATCGTCAGTCACTTCATCGCCCGGTTGCCAGATGCCGCAGGCCTCTCGTGAGCGAAACACGGTGCCTATCGCAGCTCCCGCACCGATTTTTTCCGCTATGCGAAAGCGCCCCAGCGGCGTGCGAAACGTGCCCTCGCCAAAACCCACGCCCTTGGCTGCGGTGGAAATTGGATAACTGCGCAACCGACGCGTTGCATCAAATACGTCCAGGCGTTGGTCATCGACGGAAACTTCTAGCGAGATAAGCTGGTTCATGATGGTTTGATTGCTATGAGGGCATTGTGGCCGCCCATGCCGTGGGCGATTTTATATACAGGAGCAAGGTTATCAAGGATGGCCTCGGGTAATACATAGCCGGGGGGAGCGTGTAACCCGGGCCGGTTGCAGGGTAATTTACCGTCGCGCAGGAAGCGCGCGAGTATCACACTTTCTAGCAATCCGCTGGCACCAATTGTGTGGCCGACAAACGGCTTAAGCAGGTGCAACGTAGGGTGCTCGGCGGGGAATGCCCGGGAGAACGCCGCGGGATCGGCGGCGGCTTGTACGGCGGTGCCCGTGGCATGTGGGCACAGCGCGGCTGGCGCTGGGGTTAGCAAAAGCGCCTGACGTAATAACTCCGGGGTGCGCCCGCCATCGGCTGGAATGCCCACCGGATCAATAGCATCGGCGTTGCAGGCATAATGCAGCAATTGCGGCTGAGGCCAAGCCCCTGTGCCCTCTAGCGTCATCGCCGCGGCTCCTTCGCCGGGCACAAAGCCGGCGCTGAGTGGATGATAGGGGTTGCACTCAAAGTTGGCGGCCAGCAACCCCGACATGGCATAGTTATCTAATAGTAAAGGCACGAGCGGCAAGTCGACCGCTACCGCCAAGGCTCGCGGCGCGATGCCGCCACGCACCATCAGCAACGCAATGCCCAGTGCGTCCAAACCCGCCGAGCAACCGCTGGCGAGCACATGGTTAGGGCCGCACATGCCGAACTCGATGCTGATGGCAGCGGCTGGTTCGCTATGAATAGTATTGCTCGCCGCCATCAGGCGGAATGGTCGCCGGCCCGGCCACGGGCCTAACCAGCCGGCAGCATTACCCCGGCTTGTGCCCACCACCAGCGCAGCATCCCGTAACTCCGCCGGTCCCCAACCGGCATCGTGGATAGCCTGCCTAGCCACATGCAACGCGGCCATGGTCACCGGGCTCCATTTGCGATGTGTTAGTACCCCCCGTGCGGCGATCCATGCCGCAGGCCGCTGCGCGTGCGGGCTGTCAGCTCCGAGCAATTTGCCCAGCGGCTGAAATGGCACATAGTGGTCGGACACCGCCTGATGGTGTTCTGCTACGGTTTCGCCGAGCGCGGAGAGTGCGCCAAGACCGGAGATGAAAAGTGGTTGGTTGATGCGCACGAAGTAACAAGCCAGCCTATTCCCGCAATCAAAATCCGCCTGCTCTCAAAATTTTTTTGAGGGCAGGCATGAGAGTTATTTAGGGCGCTGGGTAGAGGCACGGAGCCGGGGCAAGATGACCATGAAACGAATCGCCAGGCAAATTTGTTGCATCATTGGAAACCATAGGCAGATGGCGACACCGAGACAAGCAGCGGCGATCTGGCAAGCCAGCAATGGCAGCATATTCATATACCACAGGATGTTGGCCGCCACGGCGGCAGTCACTAGGCACAAGGCGCAACTGAAAGCTAAGAACAATTTTTCGTTAAGTTTTGGGGCGCGGTTCAAATCCGGGTATTGAGTGGTGATGCGGTTCCAATCTTGCGCCAAGCCGTAGAATGCCACGAAGAACCAATATATGTTGAACAGCGGCACGAACAACAGTCCGATAGCTTTGTCCGGCGTTGTGCGCGGCCTGCCATGCTGCAATACTGACCAAATTCGGTGCAGATAGATGCCATTGGATCCCACCCATGCAATTAGACAACCAGCCGCCGCCACCGACATGAGTCTCAGCCAGAGGATCTGGGTGGCCTGCGCCTTCTCTCCGGCGTGATTGAGCGTCCATCGCGCCCATAACGCAATGAACACCAGTGTCACCCCGCTGCCGAGCAAAATGAGCAACCAGCGGAAATCTGCCACCTTGACTTTGCGCGCCGGATAAGGGCCGCTTGGCACCGCGCGAACCGGTGGCTTCGTCGCCTGCCCGCGTTGCGTCGCCGGCTTGCCAGCAGAGGTGGTCCGTTGGGGCGAGCGTGATGTCACGCTGCCAGCGGCCACGGGACGGGGCATGGCCCGTCCCACCGCAATGGCGGCTGGTACGGCGGTTGGTACGGCTGGAAACAATCCCTCAAGGGTAGCGGCGGCCACCCAGCCGTCCATGCCCTCGGTCCACAGCAGTGAATCGCGCACAATGCGTCCCTCCCGCACGAATTGTAGCAAGTCCTCCTCGCTGTAGGGTCCGTATTGTTGCCCGTTGTTTAATAAGTGCCAGTGGTCGCTCATGCCAAGCAAGCAATCAAATCCATACTCGTCACGACAAGCACAAATTTCCCTCAGGAGTAGAAAAATATCAGAGACCCCGCCTGGTATGCTCGCAAAACCCATGGTGCAGCTGAATTCATTTGGGGTGGCGGACAGGTTTGGCTTGGCGGATGGGAGGGCACGGGGCAGGCTGAGCGGATGAATTCGATGACAGGGTTTGGGCGCGGCAGCGCGGTGACGGATACTTGGCTAGTCAAGGTGGAACTCAGTACCGTAAACCGCAAGCAGGCCGAAGTGGTCGTTCAATTGCCCCGCGAACTCGCCGAAATGGACGCTCGCATCCGCAAACTCGTCCAACTTAGCGTCTCCCGCGGCCGGGTGCAGGTGAACGTCAGCCTCGAACCCACTCAGGGCGGGGCGGCGGCGCTGCGATTGGATGCGGCGCTGGCCAGTTCCTTTGAGGCCGCCTTCACCCAACTCAGTGGCGTGCTCGGCCGCGAGGTGCGGCCCAGCGCCGCAGATTTTCTCCGCCATCCCGGCGTGCTGACCGTTGGCACGCACGAGATGGATGCGCAATGTGCTTGGGGCGCGATCCAACCGGCCCTCGAGGAGGCCCTTGCGCAACTCACCAACATGCGTCGCCGCGAAGGAGAGGATCTACTGGCCGACTTTGAGGCTCGCCTCGACACGCTCGGAAAACTGCGCCAGCTTCTGGCCGATGGTGCCCAGGAGCGTCCGATGCGTCAACGTGAACTGTTATTGAAACGCTTGCGGGATGCCGGCCTTGAGTTAGATCCGTCGGACGAGCGGGTGCTCAAGGAGTTGGCGTTGTTCGCAGATCGCTGTGATATCACCGAGGAACTGACCCGCTTGGATTCCCATTGCGCCAAATTCCGCGAATACATGCATGCGGCGGAACCTCCGGGACGCGCCTTGGATTTCCTCTGTCAGGAAATGTTCCGCGAGTTCAATACCATCGGTGCCAAGGCCAACGCCGCCGCTATCGCCCAAACTATCGTCGATGCCAAAACCGAACTCGAAAAAATCCGCGAGCAAGTGCAAAACGTCGAGTAGGCCCCGACTCAAGGAGAGGTGGCCTCCCGTTGCCATGGTCCATGTGGTGAGCAACAGCAGCCGCCCGGCGGCTTTCTCTTACACCTCTTCTTGGTCACCGGTGTTACTTTTTTTATTAGAACTCGCAATTTCCCGGCGTCCTGGCGAATGGTATCACGTCGCGGATATTGGCCATGCCGGTTACAAACATGAGCATGCGTTCAAAACCCATGCCAAAGCCTGCGTGCGGCACGCTGCCGTATTTGCGCAAGTCTGCATACCAGCCGTAGGCCTCCGCATTGAGGCCGTGCTTGGCAAAGTTTCCTAATAAAACATCCAATCGTTCCTCGCGCTGGCTGCCGCCGACGATTTCGCCGATGCCGGGCACCAGCACGTCCATCGCGGTGACCGTTTGGTTATCGTCGTTGAGGCGCATGTAGAACGGTTTTATTTCCTTCGGATAGTTGAAGACAGTGACGGGTTTTTTGCAATGTTCCTCGGTGAGCCAGCGTTCGTGTTCGCTCTGCAGGTTGAGGCCATACGCCACTGGGTAATCGAAGGATTTGCCGCTAGCTTCCAGCAACTTCACCGCCTCGGTGTAGCTGATGCGCTCGAACGGCCGACTTGCCACAAACTCGAGCCGCTCGCGCAACCCCTTATCCACGAATTTCTCGAAAATCGCCAAGTCGCCCTCGTGGTTTTCCAGTGCTTCCTTGACCAGGTATTTGACCAGAGCCTCGGCCAACTCCATGTCGCCGGCTAGATCGCAAAACGCCACCTCCGGTTCGATCATCCAGAACTCGGCGGCGTGGCGCGACGTGTTGGAATTTTCCGCACGGAAGGTAGGGCCGAAGGTATAGATATTGGACAAGGCGCAGGCGAAGGTTTCCCCCTCGAGTTGGCCGCTCACCGTTAGATAGGCGCGTTTGCCGAAAAAGTCTTCGGCGTCGAGTGCGATCTTGTCGTCTGGCAGGGTGGTCACGCGGAACATCTCACCGGCTCCCTCGCAATCACTGGCGGTGATAATCGGGGTGTGGACGTAGATGAAATCGCGCTCTTGAAAAAACTTGTGGACGGCAAAGGCCAGGCGGCTGCGCATCCGGAAGACCGCACCGTACAGATTCGTGCGCGGCCGCAGATGGGCAATGGAACGTAAAAATTCCGTGCTGTGGCCCTTTTTTTGCAACGGATAGTCCTCCGGCGCCTCACCTAACAATTTAAGTGATGTTGCCTGCATTTCCCAGCGCTGGCCGGCGGCGGGAGAGGGGATGAGTTTACCATGCACCACTACCGAGGCACCGGTGCTCATTTTGGTGATGGCCTCGTAGCCGGGAATGGAGGCATCGGCAACGATTTGCAGGTTGCCGAGGCAGGTGCCATCGTTGAGTTCGATGAAGGAAAACGTCTTGGCGTCGCGGCGGGTGCGGATCCAACCGGCCACTTGGAGATTGTCGCAGGGTTCATTGCGTTTCAGGACATGCTTGAGCAAAGTGCGCATGGCTGTGAGTAGAGACATTCTGCCCGTGCTTGTCAAAACACGCTGCAAAAAAAGATGGGTGGTGTCCTAAGCCACGTGTGAGGCAGCTCTGTGAAAAATTAGCAAGGGTCCCGGCGTAATCATGCGGCTTGTCAAGCCCCCCAGCCCAATATCTGATGAAAACACCAGCCCTCGGGCATCACCTCTGCCGCCGCTCGCTCGCCGCTCTCGCATGGCTGTTATTGCCGCTGGTGGCCAACGCCGGAAATTGGCCGCAATGGCGCGGTCCCTTATCTAATGGATCAAGTGATGCTACCGGTTTGCCGGAGTCGTGCGATCCGGCCAAAGCAAAATGGGTGACGGCGATGCCTGGCGCGGGTTATGCCACTCCGATCGTGTGGGACGGGCGGGTATTTGTCACTTCCACCGATCCTGCTAGCAAGGGGTTGCTGGCATTGTGCGTGAACGCGGGCGATGGCAAGGTGCTATGGCAAAAACGCCTGGGCAACGAAATTAAGGCCCCTCAGAACAACGGGGCCACTCCCTCGGCAGTCACTGATGGCAAATTCGTGTGTTTTCTTTTTGGCAGCGGGGATCTGGCGGCATTGGACATGGCAGGCAACCCGCTGTGGAGCCGAAATTTGGTCAAGGATTACGGCAACTTGTGTACCAAATTCGGTTATAGCTCCAGTCCGTTGCTGTGGCAGGGGAAACTTTTTGTGCAGATTTTGCGTCGCACCAAGCCGTACACCGGCCCGGCCGGGAGCGCTGAACCATTGGCCTCATTGATTCTCGCAATCGACCCCCTAACCGGTAAAACCCTCTGGCAACACGTCCGCCCGACCTCTGCCATCGACGAGTCCTGTGAAAGTTATGCCTCCCCGGTGCCTCTTGACAACCCGGCCCGCAAGGAATTGCTGATTCAGGGCGGGGATTGCATCAGTGGCCACGATCCAGCCACCGGGGATGAGTATTGGAGGTTAGACTATAACCCGCAACGCGAAACCATCTGGCGGCTCATCCCATCCCCGATCACTGTGGGTGAATTGATCGTAGCGGATAAACCCCGCGGCGGTTCACTTTTGGCGCTCAAAGCCGGCGGAAAGGGCGAGTTGCAAACTGCCGCCTTGGCATGGACCTATGACGAGCACACCAGTGATTCCGGTACGCCACTCGTCTATCAGGGGTTGATCTATGTGCTCCAAAGTGACAAAAATGATTCTGTCGCACGCGGCAGCAAGAGCAGTGCCGGTATTTTCTTGTTAGTGATCGATCCACTAACCGGCAAGGAAGTCGGCCGCTGCCAAATTGCCAAGGGCGGGGCCTGGCGCAGCTCGCCCACCGGTGCGGATGGCAAAATCTATGTGATGAGCGAAGACGCCGAGGTGGTGGTGGTTTCAGCCGGGCCAAACGGCAAAATCCTCTCACGTGCGGACTTTGCCGATGGCCCGGCCTGTGCCTCAATCAGCGTGGCCAGCGGTTGTTTGTTCATTCGCAGCGCCAGCAAGCTCACTTGCATCGCCAAGTGAGCGCGGGATATATTGCCCAAGCATTACCCTTCCGAGTGACTTCACACTTCCTGACGACGACAGTGGAGTCGTCGCGCCCTACAGTCATCCGCGCCAAGCCATTTGACTGGCTATCAGAATTGAAGCGTTCGTCTATCTTGCTTCGTTCGGTTGCGGCTCTAATTTTTTCTTATGGAGAGGGGGAATGATAGGCACCGGCAAAAAATCCTGGAAAGTGATGATGCGAGGGCGGTCGGAGGAGGGATCGAGGTAGGCGAAAATCAGGTGGCGCATGCCGGGGACGAAGCGCAATAGGGTTTCGCTGAGGGTGCGCCATTCGTCATTTTTTTGGAATTGGAAAATCACGGGGGCCATGTTGAAGGCGTCGCGAGCTGCGGGGCGGGCGAAACCGTGATCGGTGCCGGACTTGAGGATGATAGTTTTTTCACCGATAGAGAAGCGGACATCCTGAGTGCAGAGGTTGGCGACAAAGGCACCGCCATCGGGGAAATTCTTGATGGTATCCTCGATGACGAAGACACGCCACGGCGCAGTGTCGGATGATTTCCCCGCGGGAATAAACACCAGAATGGCGGCTTTCACCTGCTCCGGAATCTTGGCGGATGCCATCGGCTTGCGATGTTCAGAGGACAAGAAGGAGATGACGTTGCTCTTGGCGCAGCACTCAACGGGTTCGGAAAACGTGTTGGTCGGGATGGTGCAGGTGACCTCAATGTCTTTGTCGAAGGCATTGATGAGCGGCGGCGGGGGGGCTGTGCCACCGAAACAAACGAAGCGGCAATTTACCTTGCGGACGTCCTGGGCGGAACTCAAAACGGGGCATAGGAGCATCAGGCAGATAGCCAGGAAACGCATCGGAAATAGGGGGTAAGGCAACGGTGAGTTATGAATCGTGCAGGCCCGGGCGCAGCGGTGAGGTCATGCCGTACTTAACTCTCATCTCGGATACTAGCGGGAAACCTGCTGTTTCAGTGGCCCACCGGCGGCTTTGGGGATTGCCTGAAATCCTGAAAGGTGACGATGCGGGGCCGCTGCGATTCCGGATCCACGTAGGCAAAGATCAGATAACGCATGCCCGGCAGAAACCGCAGCATGCTCTCGCTGGCCGTCCGCCATTTGTCATTTTGCAGGAATTCAAAAACCACCGGTGCCATGTTGAAATTGTCACGTTTTTCGGGGCAGGCGAAGCCGTGGAAGCCGGCAGGATGGAGCATGATCTTGCTGTCACCGATCACAAAGCGGATATCTTGGTTGTGGAAATTCGCGACAAATGCCCCACCATCAGGAAAATTTTTGACGGTATCTTCGATCACAAAGATGCGCCACGGCAATGCTTTGGTGTCCTTCGCCGCCGCCACAAACACCAGGATCGCCGCCGTCATATTCGCCGGTATAGTCGCGGTGGCTGCGGGTTGGCGATCCGACGCCGTGATGAAGCTGATGATGTTAGACTTGGCAAAACAGACGGCTGTAGGCGAGAGCGTGTTGGTATAGACCGTGCACGGGACCTCAATGGTTTTATCGGCGACGCAGAGCAAAGGCGGCGGTGGCGCGGCGCTGTCCAAGGATAGGAAGCGGCAGGCAATTTTCCTCACTTCGTCCGCATGAACGAGCGCAGGGCAGAGAAGTAGGACGGCAAGGCAAAAAGAACGCATGGGGGAGTTTGAATTTTGAATTTTGGATTTTGGATTTTGGATTTTGGATTTTGGATTTTGGATGAAGATAAGTGATTAGATTTCGCCGGGGTTGAGCCAGCGCAGGGAGGTGATGAGGAAGCGGCGGCCAAATGTCTTATTCGCCTGGCTCTGGAGTTTTGCTTGGGCGGTTTCCACAGGGTCGGTAGGATCCACCCATTCGGGGAACCGCTGCACCACCGCCTCACAGGTGGCGTGCGCGGTGATTTTGCCGGAGGAGTCGCGTGCTTCGCCGTAGCCGCGGATGGTGAAAGTGTCCGAGCGCGGGGTGGCCGCATTGCCTAACACGTTGAGCAGGTCGGCCTGGGTGAGGTAGCCCGGGGCACCCTGGTAGCTTGAACCGCTGCCTGCGGAGGGATTGAGATATTTGTAGGTGGATACTTGGGCGGTGGCAATCTCGAAGCCGGCGTCGGCAGCGGCGGCAATCCCCTTGTTCAGCCCACTGTCATCGATGGCTTGCTGCAAGGCCCCGCGCTGGGCGGTTTCATCGTTACTCAGACGGCGGTTGACAAATTCCGCCATCGAAAGGAAGGGGCCGCGCAACCGCACCTGATTGACGATGCTTGTGGCGAGCGACTGCAATTGTTGATCGGAATACTCGCGCGGGCCAAGCCAATAACCATCCTTGAGGTCCGCTCCATCCTCAGCGGATGTTGACGCCGGCAGACGGAAGCGGCTGATGCGGCTTTTTTTACCGGTGGTCGGCATTGTTAAAGCGGTAAATGCGGAGGAATTGTTAGTTTTATTGAGTTGGTTGTAGATGGCCTGAGAATCGTGGATGGAAGCGAGCATGGCCTTCCAAGCGAGGACAGAAGTGGAGTTGATGTTGAACGGGCCCTGCATCAATTGCCAGGCGGCGATGCGGCTATAGGCATCGGTCTTGATCACATCGGTGGCCAGCCCGCTGGCGGGGCGGGAGTCCGGCAAGTGCAGTAGCAGGCGCGGGTCGTCGAGCGGATTGCCGGCGGCGAAGTCGCTGGCGAGGGTGGTGGTGGATTTGCCAGTGCCGAACTTGCCGGTTTGATCGGCCAAGCCGGAGAAATAGAAATTATCATAAAGTGCGAGGTTGAGCAGGAACGAGTGGTCGAGGTAGGTATAGCCGGACTTGGAAGCGGATTCAGACAATTTGCCGG
Organism: Verrucomicrobiota bacterium; assembly: GCA_037133195.1. Lineage (GTDB taxonomy): Bacteria > Verrucomicrobiota > Verrucomicrobiia > Verrucomicrobiales > Akkermansiaceae > Luteolibacter. The sequence goes on from JBAXOP010000010.1 coordinate 22,907, forward strand.
AAGAAATGAGTGGGTGGGCCCAGGAATTACCGATCGGCTGGGCGAAGCGCGGCAAGTAACCCGACGAGCCGCCGGGATTGGCGCCGTTGAGGCTGGCCAACGTCTGGAGCGGGGCTAGCGGAATCTCGTATTGCAGGCCGAATTTGGTGCCATGACCGGTGTTGCCTGAAATGAAATTGCTGCGGTCCTGAGCACCTAACTGCAATAAGTTGTTTGTGCCTTGTTCCAGCAATTGCAAGTCGATCTCATGCGAGAAATTGGCCGAGTGTTCAGAGACGATTTTTTGGGACGAGGCGGCGATATTGGCATGAGCGAAACACCATGGTTTGGTGGCAAGGTGGCCGTCTTCCATGGAGACATCTCGTCCGCCTGAGGTATTTTTGGCCTGAGCACTGATCAGAGCGAAGGGTTTGACGTGGGAGAGATCCTTAATTGCCTTCGTTGAGCGATCCACCAATTCAATACCCGGGATATAATTAGGCACGGCAGTTATCTTGGGATACCGAATGGGCATGGTGGCGGTGCCATTGTTTTTCATGAAGTCCTCTAATCCGGTCGGTTTCTCATAATCCATTTCAATCGCGCTGACACACTTCGACCCAGACCCCACGGTGGCGGACATCTGGATGACAAACTTGTTATTGCTGTATGAGGTGCTCAGCGGCGCGAAGAGCACATGAATCTTGTCATCCCAAGCCAAGCCCAAGCATGATGCCCAGTGGCCGTCATCAGCAGCGGTACTCGTCGGTTGCCCGCCAGTGACCCAGTCACAATCGAAGCCGATGCCATCGCCACGCCAACCGGGAATGGCATCAATGTTCGTCGTGATGCCCGTGCTGACATAGATATCCCAAAATTTTCTCCCGCCCAAATCCTGAGCATAAGTGCGGTTGGGATCGATGTAGGCGGTGAATATTTTCACTTCGCCGGGCATCAGCTTGAAGGTCGTGGAGCCGGGGGCGTCGTTGACTTTGGTTTTCAAATTCATCCCGAAGGTTTTGTTCAGACTGCCACTTTCATTATCGGCATACATGGTTTCCAAAGGCACGAGGCCGGTGCTTTGGGGGATGTCATTGCGGAAAATCTGCAAGGCAAAGGGCAGATGGACGAATTCGACTCGCATGTCCTTAAATTCGAGCGCCACGTCATACGGGTTATGAAGAGTGACGATGGGCGAATACAACACATGCAGGTCGTAATCAAATCGGGTATTGCGGAATTGCCCTTCCTGAGGACCATGGATCCCAACGGCCTTCTCCGTAGAGGTAAGCGCCCTGTTTCCGACCAAATCGGGCAAGCCGCCATAGAGGTCGCGTCCAATCAAACTGATGAGCATCTGGACCTTGGCGATGGTGGGCAACAGGACAACACCGGTCGGCGGAGCACGGTTGACGGTCACATTGGTACCCGAGATCGTGGCGGCGGCGCTGGGCGTCTGGAGCGAGATGTAGGGCACGCCGCCGGAGGTGAGGAGTTTGTCAGAGCGATAAAGCGTGGCATATTCATACATCGATGCCCAGGTCGGATCTGAGGGGTTGCTCGTCTGTGATGCGGGCATGTTTAACAGCGAAGCATAAACGCCTTTACCGCTGAACCCCTCCGGCACGCTTTTTGAATTGGTGAATAACTGGAAATCCTGCTTGAAGCCGCCGTGGGCGACGTCGGTGAACAGTCCCAGCGAGTGGGTGGTGATGTCATGGGTGAGCCCCTGCATGGCCTCGCGGGTGGTATCACCAAGGGCCTTGGCCGCCAGGCCGTAGTTGAGGCGGCTGACGCCTTTTTCAATGGTGGTGAAAGACGGTTTGTCTTTGAGGAATAAGCGGCGTTCCAGCCCGGTCAGTCCGTCGATAAACTCGACACCAGGGCGCTCGCCCGCCCCCAGTTGCACGGTTTTGGCGGCGGTCGTGGTGGCCCCGTCAATGTAGGGCGTATTGACGCGTGCCTTGATGCCCTCGTCGAGCACGGCCCACGCCATGGCTCCGGCTGACGGTGTTTTTTGCGTAGCGTTGAGTGGCACCTTCGTCGCGTTGACCGAGCCCGAGCCGACGGCTTTGTCACCTAGGGTGCCTTTGCCCCAGAGGGTCACTGGCGAGGTGGCCGCCTCCGCGGCGAAGGCGGCCTGGCGGGAATCCGTCGGATCCGGGCAAGACACCAGCCATGCCTTGAATTTCTTGTCCTTGGCCGCCTTGTTGTAGTCTGCGGTTGTCGGTGGGGCGGTGGCCTTCATTTCCATCGATTCCCACACACCGGTGAGCTGCGGATTGGCACTTTTTCCTTCGATGATATCGGCCCGAGCGGTGACGCGTTGATCCGGGCCGGCGCTGCGTTGAAGTTCGCCCAGCGCCAGCATCAAGGCCAGACGGGCGTTGGAGCGGGCCGTCGCCATCGCCAATCCATTCGCCGAACCGCGTAAGGAAATGCTTGAAAGCGACAACAAACCGACCACAATGAGGGTGAGGAGCACCATCAGGGACAGGGTGATGATTAAAGCAAAACCACCGTTCCGGCGGCCTTCCGATTGGATTTTCATACGAGATTTTTTAAAGGTTGGAAAATGACCTGAGTAACGACAGAGTAGCTATCAAGTAACTACCTGGCTAACACTGCGCAATGTCGGCCAGACGAAAAAAACTTACATGGCACCCTGCCGGACGCAACCCTTTTATTTTACCGATTTGCGTAATATGAGGTGGTTTCTCAACCGTGTGGCGCATCACCGCGCTGAAGCCGCCGTTTTTGGGGCGCATTCACCTTGACGCGGCAAGCCGCCGTCCTGATGCTCACCGCAGGGGGGCGTATGAGTTCATTCACCACATTTTATTTAAGCCGCATCATCGATACCAAGGCGTTTGACGCCCATGGTAATTGCATAGGTGTGGTCAAGGATTTGTTGGTCGATTCCGACTCCTCAAACTACACCTCGGGCCATCCATCGGTCAACGGCATCAAGATCAAACACAAAAAACGGACGTTTTTCCTGGCTTTCCGCCATTTCCGCATCGAAAAAACCGCCGGTAAATTGCGGGTCGTCTGCGACAAGCTCACGGAATTGACCGCTGCGCATATTGATGGCGACCTGTACTTGGTGGATAGCGTGCTGGACAAGCAAATTGTTGATCTCAACGGCCGCAAGTTGGTTAGGGTCAACGATGTGCGCCTGGTTTCCATTGTCAACGGCACCTATGCGGTGGCGGTGGACATTGGCATCGAGGGCTTATTGCGCAGGGTCGGCATCGTCAAGCCGATCAAATCCCTCGCCTCCGTGTTTGGGGCCAGTCTGCCATCCAAGTTCATTCTGTGGGAGGATGTGGCGGCCATCGATTTTTCCAACCTCAACATCAAACTCTCAAAAAGCCACGCCCGCCTGCAGACGCTCCACCCCTCCGATTTGGCCGATATCATCGAGGACCTCGGCCGCAAGGCCAGTGCCGAGGTGTTCTCCGCACTCGACGAGGAAAAGGCCGCCGATGTGCTCGAGGAGTTGGAAATCGACGCCCAGGTGCGCATCCTCGAAAGCTTGTCGATTGAAAAGGCCGCCGATGTACTCGACAAGATGCCGGCCGACGAGGTGGCGGATATTTTTGATGCGCTGGAAGATGACAAGGTGGAATTATTGCTCAATGAAATGGGCAAGGACACCTCGCAGGAAGTCCGCGAATTGCTGTATTACCCCGATGATTCGGTCGGCAGCATCATGTCCACCGAGGTTTTGTCATTTAACGCCAATGCCAGCATCGGCGAGGTGCTCGCCGATTTACGCGAAAAGCAGCCAGAGGCGGAGGCCTTGTACAACCTGTTTGTCACCAATGAGGCCGAGGTGCTCATCGCCACCTTTTCGCTGAGGGATCTGGTGGTTCACCCCGCTGAGACCAAGATCAGCCAGATCATGCGCCCGGCACCGGTGCATCTGAGCGACTATCAAGGCATCACCGAGATTGCCGAAATTGTCTCCAAATACAATCTGCTGGCCATCCCCGTCGTGGACCGCCGCAACGTCCTCCAAGGTATGGTCGTCATTGATGACGTCATCGACGACCTGATGGGTAAGCGCCGAACTAATAAATAGCAATTTTTTCACTGCGGCATGTTCAGGAACAAGAAAACTTTATATCAGAAGCTTGGGTTGTTTCTGGCCATTTTGGGGCCTGGGATCATCACCGGCAGTGTGGATAATGATGCCGGGGGGATCACGACCTATGCGGTGGCTGGCGCGGTGTACGGCTACAATATGTTATGGACGCTATTGCCGGCGTTCGTGGTGCTGGTGGCCATTCAGGAGATGAATGCGCGCATGGGCATCGTCACGGGCAAGGGCTTGGCCGACTTGATCCGGGAGAATGCGGGGGTGAAGATCACATTTTTCATCTTCATCGGGTTGTTGATCGCGGATATTGGCAACACCACCACCGAATTTGCCGGGGTGGCCGGCAGTATGGAGGTATTCGGGGTGAGCAAATACATCTCAGTGCCCATCGTAGGGTTTCTGGTTTGGTTCCTGGTGGTGAAGGGGACCTATAAATTCGCCGAGCGCATTTTCCTGCTCTTCAGCGTGTCGTTGCTGATGTATGTGGTATCGGCCCTGATGGGCAAACCGAATTGGGGTGATATTGGCCATGCGGTGATTCATCCGCAGTTGGAGATGAACACCAAGAGCATGGCCATGATCATTGGTATCATCGGCACCACCATCGCCCCGTGGATGCAATTCTACATGCAATCATCCGTCATCGAAAAGGGCCTGAAAATGAAAAATTATGGCTACTCGCTCATCGATATTGTTGTGGGCTGCGTGGCCACCGTGGTGGTCGCCTTTTTCATCATTGTTGCCTGTGCCTCCACGTTGCACGTCAATGGTATCCAGATTAACGAGGCGAAAGATGCGGCGTTGGCGCTCAAACCGTTGGCCGGGGCGTTTGCCTCGCAGGTGTTTGCCTTCGGGTTGTTTATTGCCTCGATTTTTTCTGCGACTATTTTACCGCTGGCGACGGCGTTTTACGTATGTGAGGCGTTTGGCTTTGAGGCTGGTATTGACAAGAAATGGGACGAGGCCAAGGAGTTTTACGTCCTCTACACGGGCATTCTGCTGCTTTCCGCGGTCATTATCCTGGTTCCAAACGCACCGCTCATCGCCATTTCACTGTGGTCCCAAGTCCTCAACGGTCTGCTTTTGCCGATGGTTCTGGTGTGCATGATCCTGTTGGTTAACAACAAGAAGATCATGGGCCAATACGTCAATAATCGCTTCAACAACCTCATCGGTTGGAGTGCCGTCATTGTCCTCATCGCTTTGTCGCTGCTCTTGATTTTCCAGCCCTTATTCGGCTAAGCCCCGCGCGCTTTCATCACTGTCTAAAGGCATCCGAGGTGCATTGTAGCGGCGCTCTGTGAGCGCCGAAGCGAATGAGCTGCATTCTTGCGGGAAACGCGGGTTCATTGGCAGTCCATGGGCATCGGCGGTCATAGACACGCCGCTACAACGCAACCGAGGTTCTTGCGTGACTCCTCAGCTCGCGGCGCATGTCTGGCGGAGCGCCCGGCATTTGGCGCTTGGCATGGCCGGTGGAGCGGATAGTTTGCGGCGCATGTCAGACTACGGATTGGACCTGGCCATTATCGGGGCATACTTTGCGGTGATTGTGTGGATCGGGGTATCGTGTAGCCGGCGCAACCGCAGTGTGGCGGATTTTGCGCTAGGTGGGCGCTCGATTCCATGGTGGGCGGTGCTGGCGTCGATTCTGGCCTCGGAGATCAGTGCTGGTACATTTTTCGGCACGCCGGGCGAAGGGTTCCGGCTACGCAACTTCACCTATGCCCAATTGATGCTCGGATATCTGCTCGCCAGGGTGCTGGTTAGCGCCGTGTTCATTCCCGCCTATTACAAACATAACGTGGTGAGCATCTACGAATTTCTCGAAATCCGCTTCGGCCCGCGCACCCGCCGCATGGCCAGCGCGATTTTCCTAGTCACCCGGTCGCTGGCCAGCGGTTCGCGGTTGTGGGTGCCGACGTTATTGGTGGTGGTCATTTGGAACCGGACACATCCCGACGAGCCGTTGGCGACGTGGCCGCAATTCTGGTTTACCGGCGCAGCACTGGTGCTCATCAGTGTGCTGACGGCTGCCTACACCGCCGTCGGTGGCATCAAGGCGGTCATCTGGACCGACGTGTTGCAAATCGGCGTGCTTTTTGCCGCTCTGGGTTTTGCACTGTGGTATTTGCTAGGGCATATTCCGGGCGGTTGGGAGGGGGCGAAAAGCTATCTACAGGCTCCTGAGGACCTGCGTTTGTGGCAGTGGCACGGTACCGCCCCCGCGACCACCGCATGGGGGGAAATCAAGAGTGTGTTGGCAACGGAGTACACGGTGTGGGCGGCGTTGTTTGGATCCTTGTTTGTGACGTTGGCCACTCACGGCACTGATCAGGACATGGTGCAGCGCATGCTCACCGCCAAAAATCAGCGCCAAAGCGCGCTAGCCACCATTCTCTCAGGATTGGCGGACATCCCAGTGACTTTCGCCGTACTAACAATCGGGATCCTGCTCGCGGTGTACTACGGCCACGTGGTGGACGATGTGCGGTTGCCGATGGCGGCGGGCCTGCCGGACAGCACGCGCATTTTCCCCTACTTTGTCATCGACGTGATGCCTGGTGGTTTGCGCGGGCTGGTGGTGGCCGGGGTGTTGGCGACGACCATGGGCTCGCTGGGCACGGCGATGAATTCGTTGGCGACGAGTTATGCGCGGGATTTCCATTTCCGCTGGTTTGGCACACCCGACGATGACCGCCAGCGGGTGCGCATCATCAAACTCAGCACCGTCGGCTTCACCGTGCTGCTCATCGGGGTGGGACTGGCCACCGCATTTGTTAAGGCGTGTCATCCGGGACTCAGTATCATCGGGATCATTCTCGGGAGCTTCGGCTATACCTATGGCTCGTTGTTAGGTATCTTCATGGTCGGTCTCTTCACCAAGCGGCGTGGCAGCGAGGCGGGCAATTTGCTGGCCATGTCCGCCGGAATACTGGCCGTGGCAATCTTGAGCAATCTGCCCAATGACCTCGCCCAAATGGTCTTAGGGTACGATCTCTACGATAATCCCGGCTGGTTGCCCATCATTGAATTCCCCTGGAGGATCCTGGCCGGTACCTTGGTCACCGCGTCAGTGGCGCTGTGTTTCAAGAGCGAGGCGGGGGCACGGAGTAATCGCTGAGTCTCTTGCTCTGCCCCTAGCATCCCTTGCGCGGATGACTGTAGGGAGCGACGACGTTACTGTCGTCGTGCGGAAGGACCGATCATGAGCGGTGCCTTCGGCTCTCATTCATGGGCCGCCCTTCCGCTACCACCACAAGAATGGGGTGGCTCCTTAGCTCCGCGCCTCCCTCCGCAACCTCTGCACCTCTGCGTTTCGTTTATTTCCGGCCTCAAAAGCATCAAAAAAGTACCCAGTCATTTTGCGAAATTTCATCGTCGATTTCTCGTCGATTCAATGCCTATCTCAGGAAGATTGAAGTTACTCAGAAGATGCCTCACGGCTTCGCGGCTTTCCAGTTAGGAAATTCGGTTTGCAATAAGTGGCGGTATTTCTCCGCGCCGACGGTGTCCTTTTGCTCGTCGAGGATGGCGATGAGTTTACTGAGGGCCAGCGGCTTGAGGTCTTTGTCATCGTGGAATTCGACGATGATGGTGTACTGGGCGGCGGCACCTCCCAGATCTTTGTCGAGCAATTTGAGGTCGCCTGAAAGGATCAGCAAGCCTGCCTTCGTGCGGCCTTGGGGGAGCAGGGCGAGCGCCTCATCGGTGGCGCGGCGGGCATCGGCGGGGCGTTTGAGGGCTAGCAAGGCGCGGCCACGATCCAACAGTCCGTCGGCTTTCCAGCCGGGATTATCCTCGACGCTGAGGACGTTGGCGGCGGCGCTGAGGGCACCTGCGGCATCGCCGGTTTCGAGGCGAGCTTTGGCGAGGTAGCGCCAGACTTCTTTGGGGGTTTCGCGGGGTTCCTGCGGGTTGGCTACGAGACTGAGAAAACGTGCGGCGGCGGCAAAATTATCCGCGTTGTATGCTTGCATGCCGGCCCATTGCGGGACTTGCTCAGGAATATCCGCGTCATATTTGCCGGTGATGGCTAGATCCAGCTCGGTGGCAAGATGGGCGAAATCCTGCGCCGCATAATATCCGAGCGTCAGCAGCAACCCGGCGTGTTTGGCGTAGGTGTCTGGCCGCAGCTCGCGTGCTTGCTCCAAATAGTCAACCGCCTCCTTGGCGGCGTTGGTTTTGGTTAGTCCCTGGCCTATCCAATAGTTGGCTTCTGCCTTGAGTTTGGGACTGAGGGCTTTGACGTTGTCGAGCAGGCCCTTGTAACGCACGATCATGTCCGCCAAATTACCTTCACTGCGGCGCATGCGGGCGCTTTCCAGCCAGGCGAAAGAGGTGAGAGCCGCGGGAGTGCCCGCGGCAGTGAGTCGGTCGTAGTCGTTGATCGCCTTGCCCGGTTCCGCGCTGGCGGCATAGGCACTGGCACGCTTGGCGATGGCGGAGTGCAATCGCACGTCGCCCGGATACTTACTGATGAATTCACTCAGTGAGCGGATCGCCCCTTGTGCTTCGCCGGCGTCGGCCAGGCACCAACCGCGCTGATAGAGCAGACCTGGGCGGTTTTTTTCGCTGACGCGAGCGGCATTGATTTCGCCGTAGAGTTTGGCGGCGGCGGGCAAGTTTTTTTCGGCAAACAGGGCTTCCGCCTTCATCAGCATCGCGGTGTGGATGCGCGGATCGTCGGCCCGGCTTTTTTTATAGAGTTCGAGGAAAGCATCCACCTGATCTGGGAGGTGGCACCCTTCGATCTGGAAAAAGCACAGCAAGCGGTAGGAAGATGCTTGGAACGCCAAGCGATGTTGGGCATCGACGAGGTGTTCGACCTCGCGGAAATGACCGAGGGCATCGCTGGGTTTTTGCAATCGCAGATAGGCGCGTGCCACGAGCATTTGGCGGGTGGCCTCTTTTTCGCCCTCGGCTTTGAGCGGACTATCGCGGAAAAGTGCGATGACTTTGGCGTAGTCTTTGCTGGCGAAGCGGCTGGCCATCAAGGCGGTTTGCGCGTCCAGGCGGAACGCGTCCATCCCCGGGGTGGTCATGACGATGGTGAGGTATTTTTCGCTGAGTTCCGGTTGATCAAGCTTGGTGGCGGTGAGCGCTGCGTGGAGGGCTGCCTCACCGCGCAATTTGATTTGGCAGGGCGAGGCGATGATTTGTTGGTAGATGGCCAGTGCGTCGGCGAGTTTGCCGGCTTTGGCGGCGAGGTGGCCGAGGGCAAGTTTCGCTTGCGGCGCGAACAAGGCACCGGCGGGATCATCCAGCACTTTTTGATAGAAGCTAATTGCATCACGATCTTGACCGAGCAAGCGGTAGCAGGTGGCTGCGAAGTAATAGCCGCGCGGGCGGTCCTCGGGTTTGGCGGCGTTTTGGGCGAAGCGTTCAAAGAGAGGCGCTGCCATATCGTACTCAGTTTTGTTATAGTGATCGGCGGCGAGGGTATAGGCGGCGGCGGCGGCCCATTTGCCCTTGCCGTAGCGATTGAGCAAGGTATGGAAACAGCGTTTACCATCATCCACCAGCCCGCCTTGATAGTAGCTATTGCCCAGATACCACCAAGCCATTTCGGCATTCGGATGATTGGGAAACTCATTGAGATAGCTGGTGAAAATGCTTGCGGAGCGTTCGAAAGCGGCTACGCGGTTTTCTGCGGCAGTGTTGGCTTGGGCGGCATCATAAAGGTTTTTGCCGCGGGTGAACATATCGTTGGCAGCATCCGCCACCAAACTCGGATCCACCGGTTCGGCACGCGGAATTTGGGCACACAGCGTGCCGCAGGCAACAACGAGGATGGCTAGGAATCGGTTCATGGTTGTTGGATAAAAAGCCGCCGTTAGCGGCAGGCGGCCATGATTACTTGGCGGGAGCGGGGCGTTGGGTGGCGAATGAGATATTCCAGATGCCGGATTTCTGGCAGGTATCGATCACCTCGACGATGCGCTGGTAATTCACGCTGCCATCGCCGCGGATTCGTACCGGTTGGTTCTTGTATTGTCTGGCCACGGCGCTGAGTTTGTCGCGCAATTGTTCCAGTGTCACGTTGCTACCTTCGACTTTTACCGCGCCGTCGCCGAGGATATTGATGATGATTTCACCGCGAGAGCGGTTCTTTTGGGTGCCTTCCTCGGCGGTGGGCACCGCCACCGATAGCTCGGTTTCAGATCGCGTGAATTGCCAGGTAATAATGAAAAAACTCAGCAACAACAGCAAAATGTCGATCATCGGCGCCAATTGCATGGCGATGGGCGGGGGCTGACGACTGGAAAATTGCATCCGCTTTTCTTTAAAAAATGTTAGATCCCATGTAAGTCCGGGCGTTCACCGGCCATCAGGGAGGCGTCGGGAGCCGTATAATTTTCGCGTGAGCGGTGGCCCTGAGATGAGTATGAAGGTACGGGTTGGCGTTCGAATTGGGCATGGAGCAAGGCGATGAGGTGGGTGGCGGCGGCTTCCAGTTCCGAGATATATTTTTGCACGCGGCCGCGGAAAACCGAGTAAAACGCGAGGGCTAGGATACTGATGCTGAGGCCGCCGGCGGTGGCGATGAGGGCCTTGGACACCCCCTCGGCCAAACCCATTTGGCGCACCCCCTGCACTTCGCCGCTGGAAATCTCGATGAATGCCTCAATCATGCCCAGCACCGTGCCCAGCAAGCCGACCATCGGTGCGATCGAGCCAATATCCGCCAGATAGGCGATACGCGAGGTGAGCATGCCGGCTTGGCGCGAGCCCTCGGTTTGCGCCACTTCGCGGATATTTTCAAACGAGTTTCCGGGGTTTGTTGAGATGAACGTGAGTGTTTTTTGGGTGATGCGGGCGATGCATTCGTTGCGGCTCTGGCTAAATACAATGAGGCCGAGGTAGTCGCGCTTGCGGATCATCGCTTCGGCGGTATGCATGAAATGGTCGCTGACGATCGCGTTGCGCCGGATCGTCAGAAGGTAGATCAATATGAGCACTACGCCCACCACCGAGAGCAGGGCGAGCGGATAAACCATGATGCCGCCGGAGACGACGACTTCGAGGAAGTTCTTGCCCGGATGGGCAGTGGCGGCCCCGGCGATGGGTGTGGCGGCTCCGGCGAGGGGCGCTGCAGCTCCTGCGGCGGAGGCACTCAGCACGGAGACGTACATCCCTGCGGCAATCAGTAGGCGGCTTTTCATCATTGGTTCGGTGCGAGGATCGTAGCGCAGTGGCTCCCCAACGCAAGCCTCGGCTGCGGGTGGCGTAGAATATGTCGCAGGCCTGCCGCGGGTGTGTCGTAAGGAGCTTGCACCACCGATGGGCTGATAACGACGGGACTAACTTGGCGGGGAAGTTAGCGGGGAGCCACGACCATTTTGTCGTGTATCCGCCAATGTTCCGGATCCGCAGACTAAGGTGTCACCTTGGAATGGTCGAGAACCAGGAAGGCGGAACCAGCACCGTGGGCATCGAGCAGGGATAGGTCGGCGGGGTTGGCCGGATCAGTAAAGGGGCGAAGGAAATCACACATGGGAAGCGCGCTGGCCGCCACAGCCCACGGCCTACCCCAAGCGGCGAGATCCGTGAAATTGACGTCGGCGGTGAGGTCCTGACGGCCGGGATGGTCGTAGATAGCGGCACCTTCGAGGCGTTGCTGAAATAAATAGGCACGGAGTGTGCCGTTAGGTCGGCGGTGATAGATGTCGGTGGCGGGAGCGCCGTAGTCGATGGTGAGCAAGTGTCCGGCATGCCAAGCGGGCAGCCATGAGTGGAGCCAGAGACGGTAGGCGTCGTGGACTTCGATCCATTGGCCGACGGGGTGGGGCTGTTGGAACGATGAGGACGGTGGTAGCGGTGCCTGGGGCAGCAGGTATTCGTGGGGCCGGTGGCTGGCATCGAAGGCGACGGCGAGTTCGCGCCAGCCGTCGGCGGTGAGTTGGAAACGGCGCACCGGGAAGGCGTCCACCAATTCGTTGGAAAAAATGACCGCGCGGCCTGAGCAAGCGGCGATGGCGTCGGGCATGGAGCGATGCCATCGGGCGCGGCGGCCGAGGAGTTTTTGTTGGATGGCGGTGAGGGATGGCGAGGATTCCACCAAATGCAGGCGGGTTTTCCAGCGCCGCAGCCACGGTAAGTGCCGCAGCACTGCGGCTGCTAGCGTCCCCTCGCCCGGCCCGACTTCGATCAGATCGCGACAACCGGTTTCGCGCAGCATGCGAGCCGCCCATGCGGCGATGGCGCGTGCCGGCGCCGCCGAGAGCGTCGGCGCTGTAGTAAAATCGCCGCGTCGGCCGATGCCGCGGATGCGTTGCGCATAGTAGCCGTGGAGTGGGTCATGCAGCGCCCGCTCCATGAAGTGATCGAAGCGGGTGACCGGGCTGACCGGATTGGCCGGATTGACCGGATTGACCGGATTGACCGGATTGACCGGATTGACCGGATTGAC
>JBAXOP010000011.1:0-34790 GCA_037133195.1 Verrucomicrobiota bacterium
CACCCGTTTCCATGATAGCCGGGACGGCTATCCTCCTTCAGTTGCCCCGGGCTGCCGGCGGCCAATATGCAACATGCTCGAATGCAGCGGCGAGGTAAGCGTGATCTCCGTATGCGCGGACCGTGGCCTCCATGTCCGATAGGTCATCGTTGCGCGGGTTGCATCTAACTAGGTCGGCCTTTAAAAATGGAAATCCTACGGCTAACAATTCCCGCCAACACTCGATGCTCGGGTTCTGGTTCTGGGCGAAGCCGAGGTGGGCTGACGCAAACAACGGTTCGCAGCTGAAGCCTGCAGCCGCCATCCGCGAGATGAAATTGATCTCGTATTCCTCAATGACAGTGTTTTTGTCAGCGTAGGATTTGAGATCATTGACAAACCCCGCAAACACGTCGCTCGAAATGACCGGCTTCTTGAGATGCAAAAAGAAACTCTGGGTGTGGCTCTTTATCTGACTAGAGTCGGTCAACCCCACAATCGCTGCGGACGAGCGGTCGATGCTGGCGAAGATCTTGTCCATCGGAATCAGCGGGCCGATGACGCTGTCATTGACCAGCAGTAAATCCGATGCCTGTAGAATCCTCGTATCCTTCTGGATGGCCGCCGACCAAAGGGCAAAATCAAATCCGATATTTTCGCGGGCGGCCAAGGCATCACAAACCTCAGGCCCCGGATCCTCGGTCTCCAAATTGGCGCGATCATTGGCCGCCAGAGCATAGACCAGATAGCCCGCTCGCCGCAATTGCCGCATATAATGAAACGAATGCGGCCGCATCCTCCCGCCCGGAGCATAACTGACGAACAATGCGATCTTGTGCCCCGCCGGGTCTGGTAACGAGCGAATCACCCGGTAATCAGCTAGGCATGCCGGCTCTCCATCGCGCACATCCGTGCCAGCGGGAAAGAAGACACGCAATCCCGACTTGATCTGGTAATGCAGTTGTCCATCCCTCGCGGTGATCGTCTCGCCCTTGTTGAAAATACAGTGTCTGATGTCACTGCCCGCGGACGGCCCTCGCATGATGGCGCTGGTTCGTAACCAGATTTGCCGTCCCAACCCGGAAGGAAAAAACCGCTCGACATCGCGCAATTGAAAAGCACTTGCAAGGCGAGCGATGGGACTTGCGATCAGGTCGATGGCGGGATGCCGCTCAAACACTGACAGCAAATTCTCCATGTCTTGCCTACTGCCGAAAAGCAGGTCTCTGGAAATCCTCGTGATCGACTCAATGATTCGCTGGCTATGCTTACCGAAGACACTGGTATCAGCCGCGCCATCTCGATTCCCGTCTAAGATCAGCCCGGTGAAGTCGAATCCGTCAAATATCCCGCTAGATGCCGCGTCAGTCAAAATCGTGGGCGACTCAGCGTCATCCGCGACTTCAATGACATGGAACCCGTCGAGGTCATGACTCGCCGAGTATTGCTCGAGTTGCCGATGGGGCACGGCTATTATGACTTGGTCCAAGTGCGCTTGGTAGCTATGCAGCTCGGTGATGGTTGCCGGGCTTGGTAAGATACTCAGCAGGCATTTTCTGGATGGCTTGAGGTATCTTGGCGGGACAGGCGCGATGAATACCGTCTGGAGTTGGGCGGTTTCAATGTGGTCTGCCATGCATTCATCATGCCATGGCTTGTGGCCCCCGTTCGTTGCCAGCAAGTAGGTCAGCGGGCTGGCCTTTACCACGCGCATGCGGTGGCCTGCCGCTAGCCGTTGTTTGGTGAAGCGCCTGATGAGGTGGGCGCAAACAACTTGCATCGATTTGCCCTGGGATGGCGGGACGACTGAGATGCCGATCAAATCCCGATGGGCTGCCAGCAATTGCATACCATCGCCGATAATCTGAAAATCGATTTCAGTGCCATTGCATATCGGCATGCGTTTCACTGCTTGGTGCAGCAAATTGGAGCCACTCAAGATGATCAACGTCCAGTCCCGGGGGTACTTGGAAAAGTGAAACCTCAAACGGTAGGTGCCGCTCTGCTGAAATGTGCGTAGAATATTCACTGCTATCCAACCTATGCCTCTACATCCCCGAAAAGCCTTGTGACTTCCCCGATGAGGCAGTTCAGTGCCACGATTCCGCTGACCTGCTACCGGTCGAACAGTTGTTTCATCCTCTTGTGGAATTCAAACACTGTCTCCATCCGCAGTGATGCAGGGTGTACGGCCTTCTTCATGTAGCTTGTATCGTGCTGGCGCCAATGCACAAGAGGCTGATCTATAAACGAGAATTGGGTCTTATTTGCAAGCTGCGCCCACAGCCACATGTCAAGAGATGGCGCAAAATATGCATCAAAATCACACGATCTTATTAGTTCCTTTTTTACCATCGCACAAGAAAATGTTGGAACGGCATTACACATATTCTTGTAAAGCTCTATCGCCTCTCCGCCATTTCTAAAGTGCGATCTAACTACATCGCAATGACTTTCCATACTTGGGCTCTCACCTTCGAGAATCACATCACTGAATACCAGACCAACCGCCTGATTATCACGTGCTCTTGCGAGCGCTAGTTCAAGAAACCGCGGGCTCCACCAGTCATCGCTCTCACAGAAAGTAATCCAGTCTCCCTGTGCACATGAAATAGCCAACTGGATGCTTTCACTAAGCCCTCTGTTGATTCCTCCAGGGTGCTGTTTAAAGCGAATCCTTGGGTCCTTGTGGGCAAATTCTCTAATGACCGATACCGAATCGTCTGCAGAACCGTCGTCAACTACGACTGCCTCCCAGTGCGGATGCGACTGTTCAAGCAGAGATTGTAACGTTTGCGGCAGGAGTTTTTCGTAGTTGTAGCTCGTTACAATAATTGTGACTGATTCGGACATGATGCGGCGGTGTAACTATTTCAAATATATAATGATGAGAAGCAGCAATAAAATAACCCCAAGTTCAGCGATACAGATCAACCTATACCGACATAAACGCCTCTTATTACGCTTGTATTTCCGTTCAAGAATGGATAGTCCAGTGGCAAATCCACAGGTGGAAATGGCTTCTTCTCTATCATGATCAATATCCTTCCTGAATATCCGGCAGATCTCGTGTGGCTCCACCGGTGCCGAGAAATTCCCGGTTCCATCACAGGGCAAAGTTGATGACGACCGGGTGAGATTGTCCGTATTTTCCACTTGAATCTGCCCGGTTCTGAAAAGATCCTCGCGCGTGCCTGTGAGGCAGGCTTCATAAAATCCATGAATCTTTAGGGATGCTTGCTTCCAATCGAGGTGCTCACGGCAAAATGCCTGGCCATTGCGCCCAATTTTAAACCGCTCAGCAGGATGGTCAAATAGGTAGGTGATCTGGTCAATGAGGCTATCCATCGAGTAATCACGTGTCACAAGTGCTTCCTCTTTGTCTTTCATATACCGCCCGAGATTGCTATATGGAAGAATAATGGGTATTCCGGAAATGAGCGCCTCCGGAAGTTTGGACGGAAATCTGTAGTCATTGAATGGGTCACTACAACCAGGTTGGATCAGGGTATCGGACAGGGCGTAAATGTCAGGCAGTTCATTTCTAGGAAGAAATCCCAAGTCCCTGATCCATCCACTATTAATCCCATCCCGCAGAAGGTCAGGGAATTGATTGGATCCCGTCTTGACAAAGATCAGCGGCATCCCTCGATTAAAGAGAACCTTCAGGACAATCAGCATCCGGTAGATTTCTTCTTTGTTGATGTCATGGAACGCCCCGGAATAGAGGACGACAAAGCTGCTCTCAGGAATACCGAATTTATTTCTCAGAATATCTCTTCTATCAGGCAATTGGCCGGAAAAACAGTCGTCGTAACCGGGCCAGAACAAGCGTACGGGAATTCCGGTCGGTACGTGTTCTGCAAGTTTGTCTATAAGGACAGTGCAACCGGCTGACTCCCGGAGAAACTCCCAGTGCTCGTGCGGGTGGATTCTGATTGCAGCGTTCGCGATATACTTGCTTTGCTCAGACGGTGGCAATCTTACCAGTTTTTCATAACTGATATCTCGCAGCTCTCTGTTTAAAATCTCCCTCTCGTTGTCTTCAAGATGTACGAAATAAGGGCATTCGTACCGGCTTGAGAGATACACCGCCAGGTTCTTTACCTGCTCCCTTGGAGTCCAACAATGAATCAGCGTAGGTCCACCACGGTTCACAAATTGAATTTTTCCGTCCCGCGCATCCTTGAAGGTTAAAATGGAAATTGACGTGGGGCGAATCCCCACATCGCAGTCGTTCATGCTCTTGGGTATACATGCGACACAGTCGTGTCCAAGGCAGCTCAATTGTTCCGCAATACTCAGAACGTGATAGGTGCTTTGCGAGGCCAATCCATCGTGGCAGATAAAAATTATGTTCATGGATTTGTATTTAAGGATCAATTATAGCAGCTGTCTAAGTGTCAGCTTCATTGATTTGTATTGTGCCTTGCTAAAAATACCCAGGTGTTTGCCAGCCTTCAGGTATCTATGTTGGAGATAACATCGGAATTTGTTCCCTGGTGGCTCCGTCTCTGCTACTTGTTTGGTCAACCGTGCGTAACTCTCTAAAGGCATCTGGACGACCGCATCTGGAAGTGTTGCGTCTCCATGATCCAGTAGAAGTGCAAAAATTTTCTCCATGACGTGCTCTATTGTGACACCAGACAGCCGGCCTTCCTTGAAGTCACGTTCAATCCCGGGAAGATCCAAGAAACAGAGAGGTGTACACAATGCTGCCTGCATAAGAAACATTCTTCCAGCTACTAGTGGGGCAGGATCGTGCCTGAGCTTGAGTCTCATTTGTTGTGTCCATGTCTCAGCCAGAAGTTGCTTAGCAGTTGATGGCTCCCTCATGGTGGATGACAATAGCAGAGTAGAAGCGATCATGCCCGTGCCCCGATTGCCACTGAGTTCCGTCAGGTGGCGTCGGAACGCGGGCTCGGACTCGAGAAGCTGTTCGACGAGCGTATTTCTCCACCCATATGCGTAGAGGTTTGCCCCCAGCAGGCTTTTATGCTCGAATATGATTCCCATGGAATGGAGTTTCAGGACATGGTCATAGTCATCCAAGATAACAAGGCTGATTACATTGAGGAACGCGATGACATCATTTACGGCATATGGCAATTCGATGATTGTTGCCCCATTGTCAAATGACTTGAATAGATTCTCCGTGAGTTCGTCGATCCGAGTGGTGGTAACGTATAGGTCGAAGTCGCTGCATATGTTTACCAGCCTGCTAATAAAGTAAGGTGCCTCTTCAGGGTGTCCGAGGTGTAGATGTACTAGGATCTTCTCCGGCTTCGTCGGCTTGGGAATCACCGGTGCGCCTGCAAATCTCTGGTTGATCCTCGCCTCGTAGTTCGGAGCTGTGGCATCCAAATGCGCCCTGATCAACGTCGTGTCATATGATGTCTCTGCCTGCAGTAGTAACTCAAGCCCATCAATCGGCTCGTTTAGGTTCGTTTCTGGATTTGTAAACGACTTTATTTTGATGAATGGAAAGTTGAAGCCACCAACTATGGTCATCGGAAAAGTTGTAGCATTGATTGCGCTTTTTGTCTTCAGATAGGCTTCAAACTTAAACCCTGCGTTAACAAGCATTTGGGTAATAAAGATCTCATATTTGACAACATAGTTCCAAAATTCCTGTTGTTTCCTCACTCCTGAAAAAAACTGTTTCAGGATGCCAGATCTGATAACGTTGTTACGAAAGACGAGAAAGTAGCTTTGCAGATGACGGGTGAGTAGCTCCGATGATTCCGTCATCCCCCAGAAATCGATTTCTTTCGATTCCATCGTTTCGAAGACTCTACTTAGAGGATACAATGGACCGTAACAGGAGTCATTGCAAAGAATCAGCTCGTCGTAGGTTTCGATCCTGCTCCAACCCATCTGGCTGGCCAGTTCCTGCCATGAACCAAAATCATATTTTTCATGCCGATATCCCTTGGCGCTTTTAACATATGGGGCCAGCTTTTCCAGTTGGCCATCACCCATCTCGCAGTCCGCTAGATAATGCACATCGCAAATATCAGCCAGTTGAGAAATGTAGTACACGACATATTCATGAATAATTCCATCCGCATTAAATCCTGCAAAGAAACAAATTCGCCTCTTAGCAGGGAGTATTTGCGTATTCCCCAGAATTGATAGTGATTTAGTCATTGCAGTGCAAAGGCAGTACCTTTCTGACGGAAATACTCCTAATAGCTCGTAACGACTGGTAAAAATAGGGTGACAGTATGCCGTCTAGCTAACAACTAATCACTGATGGAGGATCCTAAAAAACCGCCACCGCCGAGAACTAGGCATTTCATCTGGTCACTCCTCTCACATTGGTTAACATATTCGTATAACCACGCTTCGTGGCTGTTAATGGGAAAAGCCTTTCGAGCGCGTGCAGCATTGTGCCATCGTATGGCAGCGGCTCATCGGGATAATCATCCCAGGTCAACTCAAGATTTATGATTGGCAGAATGGCATCAACCCTTGTCCAAAACATGGTTCCTACTGGAAACGAGAAATAGAGGGGCAAGGCACCAAGATCGAGTTGGTCAGCAATCGATTCTGCTTTCGGCAGGTTTTTTTCCCAACCGACGATATGTGGTTCATCCGGGAAGACCATCCCTATCGAGCTATCTGCGGCCATCCGCCCAAGAATAATGTCGGCCATTCTATTCTTGCCGCCTAACATGTTTTCCATGATAAATGAATGCCAGGTCATTCCAACCGCGGCGTCTTGAACTTCGACAGTCTTCTTTGTGTGCAGATGCCCAACGATGTCGTAATCTCCGACAAAGGTCTGCCCAAACGCGCTTAAAAAAGGACCGATATCGCGTCCCCGATTCGGTGTTACCTTGATTTCAACAACCAGCCCCTGATAATTATGTAATTCACCAGAAACAACATCATAAACTGTTTGCGACGGGACGCTGATAAATAAATCGGGTCGGACATGATTTCCATTCAACTGAGCCATAATGCCCGGTACCAAATCTGAATAATAAACATGGATGTGAAGGGCAATCCGAACGCTGGATGGCAATGGCAGGGCGATTTCATCCGGTGTAATGATCTGGTGCAGCCATGGACCCGACGGCTGCCCCTCGCGTAGATAGGCCGCCAGCGGGTCTTCTCCCGGCCGATTTACGCCATGCTGCTCTGCAAAAATCCCAGGGTGAAACCCCGGGAAGAGTTTTCTGCGCTGAATCCCACTGGCCCAAGCGCGAACATAGTAGCGTATCGCTTCTTCTGGCGACAGGGTCATGGATGGCGGCACAAAATAATCCATGCGGACCAGGCAGGAACGGACAATTTCCGAAAAATCCGCTTGTTCCTGCAAAATGTTGTCACGGGCATCATGGCTAATTTGTTCCAGCCTATTGACGTAATCATTCATGTCAAACTCTCTGGCCGCTGCCTGCTTTAATTTCTCTCCAACCAGCAGGCTAAAAGACTTTGACCGCGCGAAAGCCAACACTTTTTCGGCCATTCTTGCGGTGTCAAGATATGGCGCTACACACTCGTCTTCCAAGTTGTTCGAAATCAGGATGTCCGCTATCCCGGTTGTGTTCTTAAAACACACCAAAGGCAGGCCATGCGCCATGGCGTCAATCCCCACATTAGGCAGGGGGTCGAGCCGTGAGGAAATTAACAAAATATCCGCCGCCTTGTAAGCGGCTTCAATATTAGATGTCTCTTCAAGAAAAATAATATTTTTTTGAAGACCCATGCGGTGAATCTGATCGGCAAGGTAAACTGAATACCCTAAATCTTGTTCGGGGTTGTATCCTTTGCCAATCCACACAAATCGAATATTCAGGTTATGCGAAAGTTGAATTATTTTTGCGGCGCAATCAATAAATAGATCCACCCCTTTTCTCAGATTAACCGATCCGACACCGATGACCAGAAGTGCATTTTTCGACAAATTCTTGGGACGGAGCGCACTGAGAATTCTGGCTGCTTCATTTTCCTGGCTTATGCTATCCTTATCAGCAAGAGGCAAAACACAGCGCCCCTGAGGGATAACATGGCAGTGGTGGGCTTCTAATTCGGGGTACTCCGAGATTGCATTCTCATGCGTCAGGCCCGCGGAAAAAACGATTTCATTGGCCCATAGAATTACTTCCAGAAAAATGCTCCTTGGCCGGATATAAGCCGAAAATTCATGAATTAAACTGACCGTGGGAATGAACCTGCGGGCCAGAGCCGGCAGTATTGCGCATGATGCTATGCTATTGACAATAGCGAATCTAAATTGGTGGATTTCCACAAGCTGATCAATCACAAAGCCAGCGATGGCAGGGGTCCATCCGGGCGTGATTGGCCCCACTACAAAGGTGGAATCCTCGCAAAAGTTATTCTCAATCGTGCCTCCGTCTATAATGATGGAAACGACATTATATTTCTTTTGCAAATTTTGAATAAGATTTAGGCTCAGGATCGGAGCCCCGGACCGAGACGCTTCGTGACTCACAACAAGCACGGTATCCCGTGCAGGCTCAAGTTTTACGCCGCCTTTCTTAATATCAAAGGTTGGGGGACGTCCCAAACGCCCCTCGGATTTTCCTGCCAGGATGTAATGCTGGAAAGGATCCACCCCGGCACGAGCAACATCCGGGTAAACATTAAGGTACCATTGGGCATCAAACTCTTGTGGTGAAATTACCTGATCCACTACCTGGGCCGCATGCGCAGGCTGTCGCAAACGCCCTTCCTCTTTGCCGCTTATAAGAAAATGTAGCAAAGGATTCATCCCCGCAGCTCTCACATCTGTATACTGTCCCAAATACCAAGCACTGCTGAAGGCGGGACCAGGATCACGCCCTTCCTGTCCTCCATATCGCAAAAAATGGAGAAGCGGATCAACTTTTGCCTGAACAATGTCAGGATTGTTAGATAGATACCATTCCCTCACGAACAAACCGGATGACTTGATTAGCTTGATCGCTCTCTGCAATCTAAGATAGCTTTTGATTTTTGAAAAAGAGAGCATGGAGACAAAAGTACTGTAAATATCGGTTCATGCGTCTAAACAGGCTCGCGCATATCCGAAGCAATTTGACGTAATTTCGCAGGACTCGGGCGGAGTCCTTGTGTTACGCCGGATCTAAGATAATGGCCCAGAGGGCTAACTCCTGCTGCTCCGGAATCGTAATTACCATTCCGCCCGGTTTACGTAGTATTTTAGATATGACGGGTGATTCATTCAAATACTTTTTGCATGGTCCCAATATCTGCAACAGCCCTCACGTAAGGACACGATCGGACTCCAATGAAGCGTTTCTCGCAGCTTGGTGATATCGAGCACCACTTTGTCAACATCAAACCCGCGCGATGGCAGAAATTTGACATTCGCCGCAGTGCCAGTAACATTCTCGATGGTGGACAAGACTTCGGACAATGACGTGCCTTGGCCCGATCCAACATTAAAGACCCCTGATACATCTGTGCTTGCAAACCTTAGAATCACCGCAATTAGGTCACTTATATATAAATAATCACGAATACTTGACCCATCACCCCAGATACGTATTTCTTCGCCAGACATAATCTGTTTAAAAAACGTCGGAATTACTCCTTGGATCCCGATCCGATTTTGGCGCGGACCATAAGGATTGGATACCCGTAGCACAAGTGACTTCAGTCCGTGCTGCGAACTAAACATGAGAATGTAATCTTCTATCGCAGCTTTCACGATGCCATATGATGACAACGGGTTTCTTCCCTGAGTCTCACTAATTGGAACGGATTTCACATTGCCATAGACTGTGCCGCCAGAGGAGAGAAAGATCAGGCGGGGTACACCCATATCGCACATCATCTGTAATAATTTGACCGTTGGTAATAGGTTGCCATTGATGTCTGCAACTGGATTGAGATTCGCTGTCGCCGGGACCGTGGAACTAATCAAATGAAACACGATATCCACATCAAACAACGACTCAGACACACT
This sequence comes from Verrucomicrobiota bacterium, assembly GCA_037133195.1. Taxonomy (GTDB): domain Bacteria; phylum Verrucomicrobiota; class Verrucomicrobiia; order Verrucomicrobiales; family Akkermansiaceae; genus Luteolibacter. The sequence continues at coordinate 9,923 of JBAXOP010000011.1, forward strand.
CGCCAGGTCCGTAAAGTCCGCAAAATGATAGTTAACGCCCGGAAGGGGTGGTGTATGGATGCCAGCGTGTCGGGACAGTACCCGGACTTGTGCCCCTAGGTCCACCAGAGCCTCCACCAAGTAAGACCCGATAAATCCACTGCCACCCAAAACCAATACCCGTAAACTCATAATGGCTACCTTGATATTCCTGGAACCGATGTCAATGCGGAATCAAAAGCGACCCGCTCTAGCACAAAAGATATATAATCGTACCATGGCATAAAAACATTTTGTTTCTAGCCGGAGATACGCGCAGCGACTTATCTTTAGCTAGGCGCTCTAGATATCAATGATTGCCGTTGCTGTATGGAAGCTGGTTTACGCCGAGGTTACGCGCGAACAGACGAATATACTGCGCTGCTACAACGTCAATGTGATATCGGTTTGCAGCGTCTTGAACCAGGGTCAGAGCATTCGCATATTTTTGTCTATCGAGCGCGAATGATGCTACGACCTGTGCGCTATCTTCGATCGGGACCTCCCAGTCCGCTAAGTCGATCACGGCACCAGCAACTGCGTCCGAGACAGTCAACATGTTTCTAATATCACCGACAGCTGTCGCGATGTAGGGTTTCCCGGCAAAGAGGCAATCTACAATAGTCAGGGGGAAGCTCTCAGACTTGAACGTGGTAAGCATGATCCCCATGTCCGCCGCAGCGTAATGGCCGACGGAATTCTCACTGAAGCCGGCCAGATAGACAAAATCAGGCACGCCATTCCGACAATAATCGTCGTAGACCGGCCCGTTTCCAACCAGTATAAGGCGGATGTCCAAGCCCGATAGCTTTCGCGCGCGTTCAATCACGAGTATCGTTTCCGCCCAGCCCTTGTCGGGTATAGCGCGGCTGACGCAGCAGAATACGAAGGCATTCTCCGGTATGCCCATGTCTGAGCGCGGAATAGGCACGATGTGAGAAGTTGGCATTCCATTAGGCAGCTTGACGAACCGGGAGGAATGTTTGTCATAAAGTCCGATCTTGGAGAAGGGTTCGACATTCTTCTCAGCAGTATAAACCCAGGTGGTGACGTTTTGGTCAGCCTTGCGGAGTTGTTCCTCCGTGACACCGAAGGCATCTCCATGCTCAATCATTCCGTGAAGGGAGGCGACATGTGTCTCCAATTCAGCAAAGACATCAGGCAGAAGCATCGGGTACTTCTGAATGTGCCACTGGTGCGTGTTGAGCGCCTCCACCCCGAATTCGTGGATGATTGACTTCATATCCTCAACGCTAGAAGTCTCAACGACTGGAACGTCCTCGCGCAGCATTCGGCGCACGCCATCTTCACGGGGATTCAAGCCTGCATTCAGCAGTAGCACTGAAAGTCCTTGGCGCTTGAATTCGTTCGCCATCCTGATGGGTAGAATCTCGGCCCCGCCAGGAAAAAATCCCATGGTTGAGACCAAGACGTTGGGCATCCTACCTTCACGGGCTTTGAGGATGGACGGGAAGTCGTACCATAACGCGAATTCCTCATCGTTACCTCCAACTTTATTCCGGTAAACTGTTTGATAAGTAAGTCGGCTTTGCTCAAGAACAGACTGGGGCACATTGTACAGTGCTGCAACTGTCCGGCTTGCCAACGCTACTTCACGATAGAACACCTCTTTGCGATAGGTAACCTGGGCCGCGCTACCCTCATAGCGCCGGAAAAAATTTGTGGTCCCGGTGTTGAACGCGATCTTCCCGCCACGTATAATGTGTAGATAAAATACCCAGTCGCCAGCAACCACCATTGACAACCAGGATTCATCTTCTAATAGCGGCAGATTAACAGGGCGCTTGAATATGACGCCGCTTGCGTTAGGTATTGTGTTCTTAATCCCCAATGCGTTTCTCACCTCGTTGTGTGCGGTTTCTACGTACGGTGCTTTCCATTTCTCCGCGCATTTCAAATCGCTCAGATAGCTCTGGAAGTCATCTCGAATCGGGACTTCATTCTCGTCTACAAATGCAGACGGCGCGTAGGCGAGCAGCACCGCTTCGTCGTCAAAACTACGGACCAGCACTTCAAGAAATCTCTCATCACAAAAATCGTCACTTTCCGCGATCCAGACCAAGTCGCCAGTAGCTGCCTTAATTCCTTTGGCCCACTGTCGAAAGGCGCTGCCTGCGTTCTTGTCGTTGTACAATTTGCGGGTAATGTCAGGATACGCTGCCGCATATTGATCTAATAGAGTGCGACTCTGGTCTGACGAGCAGTCGTCCAACAAGATGACTTCGAGGTTTTTGTAGGTCTGGCCATAAATGCTATCCAAGCGTCGTGCAAGAAACACCTCATGATTATAGTTCGGGACAATCACCGATACTTTGGGCATTGGTTCGTCCTGCGAAATATCCAAGAGAGCGCGGGTGGTCTCATTTATGCGGCAAAAGCCGCCCAGTCGGTCTGGCGCAATGGCGAGCCCGGCATTCCAATCATTCCACCCATTGATGAAGACAAAGCGGCGATCTAGCGGATGCGCAACCCTTGCGTAGGCAATCGCCGCGTCTAGCCAGCGGCGGTAGTCTCTCAGGTGGAATCGCGTGTATACGAGAGGACGCTCTGGCTTTGTGGCGGTGTTATCTCGTGCAAGTGTTACAGTCTGATAAAGTGGCTTGGCCGCACCTTGCTGCTTGCCGGCCAAATCGACGCCATGCGATGCGACGATTTGGTACGGAACCACATCAACCCCATTTCGGTCAAGCGGTAGAAAGTTGCCGGTCTCGCCGGGTACCGGATCACGAGCTAAGTCAAAAACAGCATCGCACAGGCCGCTCAGAGACGGATCTAAACAGCCCCCGGCAATGCTTGTAGCTCCCTGGGCAATAATAACAGGGTTGCCAGCGCCCAGTTCGGAAAGGCGGCATCTGAGGTGTTGAAGCGCTGTGGTGATCTGTTGTGTGTCGCCGTTTAAAGTCACTAGAATGACTCCGCGGCCACCGATACGAATACACCGCCGATCTGATATGGCTCGCGCCAGATAAGTCACAAGAGGCTCGGGAATAACTGGCGCAGCAATTTCCGCGTGAACGCAGAAGCGGAAATCGATTTCGTCGTGTTCGAGGAAACATTCTACCGGCTGAGCGGATTCTTCGTCAGTGGTTCCGCTTCCAAGATCAAAGCAAAAGCCATAAAGGCCATGGCGTTTAGCCATTGCTGCCTCATCTTTAAGTAAGCGCCAATCCGACGGGTCTCGGCTCACCAAATCATTGTGTGGGAAAGGCGGAGGCATGTGACCTTTGAACTGGGTACGCCAGCCTCGCAAACCTGTCCAGTCGGACGATCTGTAAAACGCGATTGGTTTGGTGTCGCAATTCAGGTTGCCAAAGTAAATGTCATCCTCGTAATGTATATTTAAATCTGGGATGGCATGTCTCAGTTCCAGCGCGCCGGCGACAATGTAGTGCAAGAACGGGTTCATTCCCGCATCCCGGATATCACTGTAGGTAGCTAAATAGAAGTTTGTATCGAAGTCGTCTGATGGATTTTTACCCTCGCGCCAGCCATACTCACAATAGTGTCTGATGACGTCCAACGACGGCGACCGTAGAGCCGGGTAAGTTGATCGATAAAAGTTCTCGTCAAAAAGGCCAGACAACTTGATAATATTAGCTGCCTGTTCAATTATCTGATCAGCGTCCACACCGTGACCACATCCTTCGGACACACTCTGTATGGCATGCCTCGATTCTGCAGAGCCAGCGACAATGTAGTGTAAGAAAGGGTTTATTCCCGCATCCCGGATATCGCTGTAGGTAGCTAAATAGAAGTTCGTGTCGAAGGCGTCGGAAGGATTTCTTCCTTCGCGCCAACCTGCCTCGCAGTAGTGTCTAATCACGTCGAACGGTGGCGGCGGAAGATCCCGGTACGTAGATCGATAGAAGTTCTCATCAAAGAGACCGGACATCTTGATAACATTAACCTCTTCATCGAGCGACGGACCAGTGCCTTTCCGGTGATCACGACCCGCAGCCAGTTCGACTACCTCGATCAATTCATTGTGGTACTTAGCAGCCGAAAGAGCGGTTGCGGAGCCTGAAGTTATCTCATGAACTCTAGACTGTGACTCGATAGGGCCACCTTTCTGACAATTATCCCACAGGCAACGAAGCAGTGGATTGATTTGGGCTGGCCCAAAGCTCGGGTTGTGGAGGTTATAAAATGCGGCACTGCAAACAGCGGATGGATTACGGTTTTCCAGCCATCCGTGGAGCAAAAAGTGAGTAGCCGCGTCCAGGCCAGAACTCGCCACATCCGGGTTGTTTGCAAGATAATAGTCTGCGTCGAAAAGACTGCTGTTATATATTTGACGGGAGGCTGACTCAAGTATAACTGCATGCCGGATGCGAAGGTACTCATCGGATTTTTCAAGAAGCGGCCTCTGGGGTAAGCGAAATGTTCGCCTGATCGACGCTGCCACCTTGTGCAAGAGTATTGTGACACGTCTCGAACCGGCCCAAAGGCACTGGACGAGCCGCTGCTGCAGTTGGTAAATTTCAGCATCTTTTTCGCTAGCGATGCGCTCGCCTTCGGATCTGAGCATGGCAATTTGCCCGTGCAATTGGCTAATTTCCGCATCCTTACCGTTTGTGATGCGCTCGCCTTCGGCCCTGAGCATGGCAATTTGCCCGCGCAATTGGCTAACTTCCGCAACCTTATCGTTTGCGATGCGCTCGCCTTCGGATCTGAGCATGGCAATTTGCTCGTCGCGAGCCGACATTTGCGTATGAAGATAGGCGGCATATGCCGAATAGGTCTCCGGACGATCATAAATTCCCGAATATACCAGCGGTAGTTCGTAATCCGAAGCCAGCGCTAGAAGGTAAATTGGCTTATATGAACCACTTTTACCAAGTATCTCATTCTCGTGATCCCAGTAGCTTTTTAGCGGACTGCTGCCATCTTCTTCGAGAATCGCCGATCCGTAAGTAATTTTTTGTCCAAAGTGCTTTGATTGTTTAAAATGCCTTGAAATCAATTCCTTGAACTCACTTGCAAACAGCTCCTTGATATGATAGGAATTACGATAATTCGTATCTATTGTGTAGGTCTGTTTGTCAGGACTGGAGATGAGGAGCGCGCCACCCGGCCTGAGCACACGCTTGATCTCCAACATCATTTCCTCATGTTTGTCGTGATGTTCGATAGTTTCAAAGCTGACTACTAAATCAACACTTTGATCTGGGAGCGGAATACGATCACATGAACCAACCAAAAAGCTGACGTTATCCAGAGGGTAGCGGGAACGCGCATGTATGACGGACTCAGCGGAAATATCCACTCCATAAACATGAAGCGCGGATTGCGCCAATCTGGCAGAACCATAACCCTCACCGCTGGCAATGTCCAAAACATCCTTCCCTGACGCAAGTTCGCATGCCATCAGATAACGATGCATGTGTTCAAGCTCGATATTACCGTGAATTTGAGGGACGTACCTTTCTCCTGTGAATTCCATTTCCATTATGCGTATGTGTTAGAAATTTTTTTGAGTTCTAATTGGTAGCCCTTTGACTGTATGAGGCGCTCCTTCTGTGATAATAAAACGGAGCTACGAACCGCGCTTAATTCATTTCGGCAGATATAAACGATCTTGATTATCTTGATATACTGGGATCTCGTTAAATCCAAGGTGTTGAACCTGTTCTTTTATAAATTTTTCGTCGGTCGAGTTGGAAATCACAAAAGCGGAAATATTTCCGGTTTTTAGCAGAGATTTCGTCATATAATTATCGTTAAGGGGAACCAATTTCCAGTCCATGATAGCTTTTCTTTGAGCGTAATATGGGAGTGACGGGTTCCAATCTTGGCCGTAGATAAATATCACATCATCTGGCTTAGTGTATTTTTTTATAGCGGCAGAAGTGTTTAGTATTGGGTATTCATTATCTTTCATTATTTGACGCGGGTAGTATGCGATCTTATAAGAGAAAATCATAGATATCAATAATGATGGAAAAAGAATAAATGTCCCGAGACATTTGATTTTCATATCATTATGACTGTAGAACGCTATGATAATATACCCGAGCAGGATTGAAAGAAAGATGCTATTCGCGTAAAAGTAATAAGTATGGACGAAATATAAATTGGTGAAGATAAGAGGTCCGCTGAGAAAAAAGAGAAATGATAACAAGACCTCTTTTCGATACATCTTTGAGAATACTAAAAAGAGCAGTATTAAGACGATGCTGTTCGGAATCTGCAGAGTGCCGAAACACATTGATCCAAATGTGTTGTCTAATAAAAGTGAGTTCTTGAATATCGTGCCCCAAACTGCAGGATCAAGTTTTTGGTGGAGAGTGCCGAAGTTCCAAGAGGTCAGAGCTTTTGAAGTAATAAAATCGTTTGCCAACGGATTTATTTTTTTTTGTGCGTCTGCAATATGAGTCCAAGCACTTCCGGTGTATAGCGGGATAATGAATGTTAGAATGCCATACAGCGCATATTTCTTGAGCATGTATATTGAGGGGAGGAGCCTCTTGTTTTCCGAGAAATATAGATAGACGAAAAGACATCCAACCGGCATACATAATACAAGAAAAGTGGTTATCTTTACGAGTGCGGCCAGGCTTCCTATGATGGGGACTGCTGCGAAATATTTCCATTTTCTGGTTTGAAATGCCCTTATAGATAGCCAGACATAGGAAATGCCAAGAAAATAAGCGAGCGATTCTATCATGAATGTCCGTGACCAGAACAAGTACGTAGGATTAAGAAACGTGAGGCTCAGAATAATGAGGACTAGACTTTTTTTCTTTAGGCAGGATTTCAATATCGCAAACAGTGGTACCAGTGAGAGATAAAAAAACATCAGACTTACAAACCGGCCGGTTTGGTCCAATGATGTTTTGAAAAGAAGCACGATTGCCGCGACAATCCATTGAAACAGTGGAAATTCGAACGGAATCGACCAAGGGGCACCCAAAACAGGTGTGATATAATGGAGCTTGAATCCTTCTTTTATAGTATAAAACGTGGTTATCGCTGTCTGCGTCTGGCGATGATTAAATTGATCTAGCAACGGATTGTTCCATCCGAGAATGGAAACATAGAAATGGACACAGGCAGAGGCGACACAAAGCAAAATTAAAAAAAGCGATTCATTTTTTCGTAAGAAAGATTCTAGCGTTTTCAGTATGGATGACAGGATAGCGAAAAAAAGGGTGGGTGCCTTTGTCGCATGCGTAGGTAGTAGTTCCATAAGGATGAGGGGGCTAGGAAATAACTATTGGGGTAAGGTAGTTGAAAATGGGGCGTCTATTAGCGAAGGGTAGAAGGCGTCAAAAACGGGTTTTATGGTAATCCCCGCGGCTGAAGAATTTCTCCAGCCAGCAATAGAGCACGATGAATAAATAGCGCGATCCCATTTCCCGGAGTTTGAGTTTGGCAACACCGCTGCGCCGGTTGCGCCAGGTGATGGGAATAATGGTCCAGGAATAGCGGCGGATGTGGGTTTTGAGCGGCAACTCAACCAGCAGGTTGAAATGCGGAGAAATCAGCGGTTGGCAACCGTCGATGGTCGTTTTGCGATAGGCTTTGAAGGCATTGGTCGTGTCGTTAAGGCCGTGTTGGAACAGCATTTGAATAAAGCGGTTGAAAATCCGGTTCAGGATCATCTTGTGCGTAGGATAATCGATAACGCCTCCTCCTTTGATAAACCTGCTGCCAAAGACCGCATCGTAACCTTCATTGAGCAGGTGCCAGTAGCGTACCACATCGCGGCAATCGTCCGATTCGTCAGCCATCATAATGACAGCGGCGTCGCCTTTCATGGAAGCAAATCCATGGATGATGGCGCAGCCGATTCCGTGGCGCACGGTATTCTGCACGGGTTGGAGTTGCGGAATCTGCTCCTTAAGTTGCGTGAGAATCTCCCAGGTTTGGTCAGAGCTGCCGTCATCCACCACGATGATTTCATGGGGAACCTCGTTGAGCCGCAACTCAAGATGTAGGTGCTCGACTGTGCTGCGAATGCACCCTTCTTCATCGCGCGCCGGTATCACCACGCTTAAAAGCAGCAGGGGAGCGTGCGGTATCTTGATGGGCTGCTCGGTGGTGGAATCGGAGGTTGGCATAAGTGCGACAATATATTGAGTGGGCCTGCTGTCTGAGTCATGTCGATTTCAACGGCTGAGATCGAGCCAGTCGGGACGCGAATAGGCGTGCTCGTGAATTTCTCGCAGGATGTCTTCCCGGGTGGTTTGCGGTTGCCACCCCCAGGTTTGGTCGGCGAGCGAGCTGTCCAGCACCACCCATGGCAAGTCAAAGGCGCGTTCGCTGCCATCCCGCAACACCTCATGGTGCCCCGCCACGACTTCGCACCACGCACTAAGCTGAGCCAGAGACATTGCGCTGGCGATACCGCCGGAGACGTTGATGGTTTTTGGTCGATGCCCACCTGTGCCGGCATTGAACTGCTTCCATAGCAATGGCGCAAGATCGCGCGGGTGCAGGCAGTCTCGAACTTGCTGGCCGAGGCCGCCGAAGCCAAGATACTTCAAGGGTTGATGTTGCAACCATGAGTGGATCCAGAATGAGAAGATTCCCTGGTCGGCCTTGCCGAATTGCCCGGCACCGGCCAGTACGCCGCAGCGGTTGATCCAGACTGGAAAATCGAAGGAGGAGGCATATTCGAGGGCCAACAACTCAGCGCAGAGCTTCGAGGTGCCATAGAGTGAAACTGGCGGCTTAGTAGAAAATTGTTCAGTGATGCCGCCCGCTGAAACACCAGTGACTTCCTGCCCGGCTTCGAGCGTGAACGCGCCGGCGGTGGTGCCCAGGCGAAGCGCGCGCAAAGCTGGAATGGAATAGACGCGACTGGTGGACAATAAGGTGAATGGGATGCTCCATAGGCGACAGATCTCGAGCATGGGAATGGTCCCTACCAGGTTGTGATCCAACAGTTCCGCCGGGCCGGTCTTACCGTCCACGCCTGCCAGTACTGAAGGATTCGCGGCGGCGTCGATCAACCAATCCACGGTTCCGAATTGCTGGAGATCAGCGGTACGGCGAACATCGCCGAGCCTGACATCGATACCCTCGGCGCGCAGGGCGTCGAAGTTCTCCTCACTGCCACGGCGGGACAAGTTGTCGATGCCGACGATGGTCACGCCTTCGCGGTGGCGGCGCAGTTCGCGGGCCAGCGTTGAGCCGGCAAAACCACAAATCCCAGTAATGAGAATTTTCATCGGGAGGCAGAATTAGGCGCGTGAGTTGTGGCTCTCGACGATTTGGCGGATTGTCTCGTTGATAGTGAGCGTGATGTTCCACCCGGGGTAATGGTGGCGCATTTTGGCGAGGTTGCTGATATAACAAATGTGGTCGCCGATGCGATTTTCATTCACGTAGGTGTAGATCTGTTTGCGGCCGGTAAACTGCTCAACCAACGCGAACGCCTCCAAGATCGAAACCGAGTTGGCGCGGCCGCCGCCGATGTTGTAAACCTCTGCGATGCGCGGGCAGGCAATGAATTGCTCGATGAAGCAGGCGACATCGTGCGAGTGGATGTTGTCGCGCACTTGTTTGCCCTTATAGCCGAACACCTTGTATTCGCGACCTTCCAGGTTGCAGCGGATCAGATAACTGAGAAAGCCATGTAACTCGACACCCGAGTGATTGGGCCCAGTGAGGCAGCCGCCCCGCAGACAGCAGGTAGGCATGCCGAAGTAACGGCCGTATTCCTGCACCATCACGTCGCCCGCTACCTTGGAGGCCCCGAACAGGCTGTGCTTGGATTGGTCGATCGAAAAATCTTCCGTGATTCCGTCGGCGTATGCGGGGTCGTCATAGTCCCAACGGGTTTCAAGTTCTTTAATGGCAATCGTGTTAGGCCGGTCGCCATAGACCTTGTTGGTGGAAAGATGCGCAAACGGGCTATCCGGGCAGGCTTGGCGGGTCGCCTCCAGCAGATTGAGGGTACCCACTGCATTCACATCGAAATCGTCGAACGGAATGTCAGCCGCGCGATCATGGGATGGCTGTGCGGCGGTGTGAACCACCGCATCCGGCTTGATCGATTGTAGCAAGTTCAAGACGCCGGACCGGTCGCGGATATCCACCTCGTGATGACTGAAGCTATTCCCTAATGTTTCCAGCAAGCGCAGCTGATTCCAGCGGGTATCCCCCTGCGGGCCGAAAAACACAGCCCGTTGATTGTTGTCAACGCCATGAACGTCCCACCCGTTGCGGGCGAAATGCATGACGACTTCCGAGCCGATGAGGCCCGACGATCCGGTGACGAGTAATTTAGGCATAAGTAAGCGAGCTAAGGGATTCGCCGTGGTGGTCCTGTTGATTTGAGGCAAATCCCCACATGACTCGGGAGTGAATACCCGAAATGCGGCACTCATTTGCCAATTGGAGACGAATACGTCAGAGCCCAACTGGCACGGCCAGTGAGTGAGCTACGCGCCGTTGAATCCGGTGTTGCTGGTGAGTGGCACGCGCTTGTCACGCAAGGCGGCCAAGGTCACTGTATTTTTCCTATGGGTCAGTGTGGCATCCAGGCGGCTGTGCTGTATTTCCACTGGGTCTTGAGCAATTGATATTCAAAAGGGGTACTGCCATCAGGTGTCGCGCTGCCAGTTTTCCAGGGAAGACTCAAGGGCCTCACCCACCGGACGCACGGCGACGCCGGCCTGGAGAAGTTTGGAAGTATCCAAGATACAATTGGAGCGCAGGGCGACGGCGCCCTTGCTATAGAAATCGGCGTCGTTTTCCCAGAAGGCGAAGTTGCGGACGGGTTTGAGGATGGACTTGATCAATTCGACGACCTCAGCGGTGGAGACAAACCCCGGATTGGTGACGTTGTAGGTGCCGAAAGGGATTTTTTGGAACCAGGAGTCGAGGCAGGCATTCACGAAGTCAGCGCGATGTGATAGCGAGTTGAGATTGTCATAGACTTTGGCGTAGCTCTGGATTTTCGTCAGGTAGTTACGCGGATTATCGAATTCATCGAAGGGGATGCGCAAGCGCCAGATATAATTGCGGCCTACGCCGTTGACGACTTCCTCGCCGAGGGCTTTGGTGCCGCTGTAAAAACTGCAGGGGCCATCGCGGAAGGAAAAGTTGGGGGGCATGGATTCATCAAAGCCGCGCAATTTGGCGGGATCACATTTGGCTAGTTCGCGGATAGGCGCTTGAGTCATGTCCTTGTGGGCGAGCCAGCCGGATTCGGTTTTGACCAAGCAACCGGAGAAGATGCAACCGGAGGAGACGTGACCCCACGGAATATCGAGAACCGCGCACACCTGGGCGAGGGTTTGCGGGAAGAGCGTATTGCCTTGCAAGGTGTCGGCCCTGGCTATCTCACAAGCATCGACATTGGGTTTACCCGTATGGCCTGCGGCGTTGATGATGAAGGAGGGTTTGTGGGATTTGAGATAATCGTAAAGCGGTTGGAATCGAGTGTAATCCACTTGCGCCCGCGCCAGGGTGGTGAAGTTTTCGCCGCGTACTCCCAGAGCGGTTTTGAAGGCGGTGCCGATGTAGCCGGTGGCTCCAAGTAATAGGATCATATGGGTAATGTTGAATGTTGAATGTTGAAATGGGTGGAATCACAGGCCGGCGAGCAACATTTTTTTCAGGTAGTCAGCGTAGGGGGCCTTGCCCATGGTGGAGATGGCATCCTGGAGTTGGGCGGCATTGAGCCAACGGTTGCGCCAGCCGATTTCCTCGAGGCAGGCGACCTTGAATCCTTGGTGGTGTTCGATAGTGCGAACGAATTGAGATGCCTCAAGCAGCGATTCGTGGGTGCCGGTGTCGAGCCAGGTATGACCGCGGCCGAGGATTTCCACATGAAGGTCACCGCGTTCGAGGTAGGCGCGGTTGACACAGGTGATTTCCAGTTCGCCACGAGCGGAGGGCTTGACGTCCTTGGCAACGGAGACGATATCGGCATCGTAAAAGTAGAGACCGGTGACTGCGAATTTAGATTTTGGATGGGCGGGTTTTTCCTCGATTGAGAGGGCCTTGCCAGAGGTGTCGAACTCAACGACGCCGAAGCGTTGCGGGTCTTGCACCTCATAGCCGAAGACGGTGGCGCCGCAGTTGCGTTTGGCCGCGGTTTTGAGCATGGAGGAGAAGCCTTGGCCGTAGAACAGGTTATCGCCGAGCACCAGAGCGCAGCGTTTGCCGGCGATAAACTCCTCGCCGATGAGGAAGGCTTGCGCCAGTCCTTCGGGGCGTGCTTGTTCGGCATAGCTGAGGGTGATGCCGAAACGCGAACCATCGCCTAGCAAGCGTCGGTACAGCGGCAGGTCATCGGGTGTGGAAATAACCAAAATGTCGCGGATCCCGGCCAGCATGAGGACCGAGAGCGGGTAATAAACCATGGGTTTGTCATAGACCGGGAGCAACTGCTTGCTCACGGCCATGGTGCACGGGTACAGACGGGTGCCGGAACCGCCGGCTAGGATGATGCCTTTCATGGGGTAAAGTAGAAATGAATATTGAGGGTCTAACAGTGTTTTGTATTGCGAATCATCACGGTCATGATTGCGATGAGTTCGCTTGTTTCGGCTTCGAGAGGCTGGGAATCATTGGCGGCCATGCCGCATTTTCCGCGGAGGAGTTCCAACCAAAGAGTTGTTTCATCGGCTTCCTGGAGGGCTCCGCCTTATTTGGAGATGAACTCGGCATCCGAGCGCGCTCTGGATGCCTCACGCATATGGGCCGCAACGGATGTGCCCGAGCGCAGCATTTGGTGAGCGCAAACGCGCAGCTCCTCACGAGCTTTGGGCAGAGCAACGAAATAACGGATCACTCAGGCCGCGAACCGCTTGGCCCGGGTCCTAAACTCTTCCGGAAGCTTTCCGTTGCTCTCCATATTTCTGATTTCAGCTTTATCCGTACAGCAGCCCCAGCCGTTCTTGATTGCAGGTGCCGTCAGAGATGCGCTGCCACCAGCCCGGGTTGGCGGTCAAGCACTGGCTGTGCTGGCCAAGCTGCCGCCCTAGGTCGATTCCCTGGGCACAGAGGGAAAACCACTAAAGAGAACGACATTTTGTCTTCTTGGAATATCAACCAAGGTTGTAATCAAGCAGATCTGAATAGAATTGACAGGGAAGTCAAGAGGAAAAGTATTTTTTGTTAGCTCTCGGTCTCTTGATATTGGAGGCGATAGAGGTGAGCGTAGAGGCTGGATGGATCGCTGATGAGTTCCTGGTGAGAGCCGCTGGCGACGAGGCGGCCATTGTCCATGACATGGATGGTGCGGGCATTGCGGATGGTGGAGAACCGATGGGCAATGACAATGGTGGTGCGGCCCTGCATCAAGTGATCGAACGCCAATTGGATTTTTTGTTCCGACTCGCTATCGAGCGCGGAGGTCGCCTCATCGAGCAACAAGATAGGGGCATTTTTGAGGAAAGCGCGGGCAATCGAGATCCGTTGGCGCTGGCCGCCGGACAGGCTGCCGCCGTTTTCGCCGACCTGGGTATTGTAGCCATCGGGCTGCTCCAGAATAAAGTCGTGAGCGAAGGCGGCGCGGGCGGCGTCTTCGACCTCAGCGTCGGTAGCGGCGGGGCGGGCGAGGCGGATGTTGTTGCGCAAGGTGTCGGAAAATAGGAACGTGTCCTGGCTGACAAGGGACATTTCCTGACGCAGGGAGACGGTGGTGAGATGGCGGATATCCTGGCCATCGATTGCGAGAGAGCCGGAATCCGGGCCATAGAAGCGCTCGATGAGATTGAGGAGGGTGGATTTGCCGCTGCCGGACGGGCCGACTAGCGCGGTGACATGGCCACCGGGGCAGGCCAGCGAAAGATCATGGATGACGGGGAGGCCGGGGCGGTAGGAAAAGGTGACATTTTGCAGGGTGATATCGCCGTGGTCAATGCGCAGCGGTTTGGCGTCCGGCATGTCGGGAATGGTGTAATCCGCGTCGAGCACCATATAGAGCATCTGCACACCCATGAGTGAGGCATGGAGCGAGACATTCATGCGGGCGATGCTCTTGATAGGCTCGTAGGCCAAGAGTAAGGCGGTGAGAAAGGCGATGAGTGAATCTGCGCTTTGGCCTTGCACGAGGTTGCGATACCCGCCGTAGAAGACAATGCTGGCCACGGCGACGCCACCCATGGTTTCCATCAACGGGCTAGTGCGGGCGGAGACCACGGCCATTTTGTTGGAGCGGAATTCCACGGCACCGATGGCCTCGTGGAAGCGCTTATTCATGTGTGGCTCCAGATTGTAGGATTTGATGAGTTTGTTGCCGACGATGGCTTCCTGGACTGCGGAGATGACGTGGATCAACCCTTGAAGCTCTGAGGTGGCGATCTTGCGGATACGCTTGATGATCTTGCCCAACATGAACGACACCGGAGCCATAATGAACATCGCGGCGAACGATAGGCGCCAATCGAGGTTGAACATGGTGATCAGTAAGGCGGTGGCCGTGAACACGTCCTGCACCCGCATCATGAGCATATTCATCACATCGCGGGCTGAACTCGCCGCTTGGGAGACGCGCGTGATCAGGTCGCTGGACGGAAAGTGAACGAAGAATGAAAGCGATTGGTTGAGGATATGATCGCTGATCCGGCGTTGTTGGCGGGCTACGATGTTATTGCCGATTTTGGATAGGATGACGGTGGACCCGTATTGGCAAATACCCTTGACGAAAAATACCACGATGATGGCAAGGGCCACATAGAAAATCTGCAGCAAGCCAGGTGAGGAAAAAGCGAAAAAGGAGGAAAAATAGTCGCTCGCGCGGTGCAGCCAGTCGGATGCGAACGAGCCGGTCTTAGCTACTGCGGCCGGGCTGGGTTTGAGCTTATCCGGCGAGCCGAAGACCACCGCGGTGATGTATTTCATCAAAAACGCCGAGAGGCCGGTGGCGGCCGCGGCCAGCCCCATCAGTAGAAACGCAAACAGGTAGCGGGAGATATAGAGATGGAAATTTTCGCGCAACACCCTGCCAAGGAGGTTGCGGTTCGTTTTATCTGCTAGTATGCCAACTTTGAATTTAAACATGAAAAATAACGTATGCTCTGCCGTTCCTTTCCGGGGAAAAGAACCTCAGTGCGAAGCCGGGGAGGAGGCTGATGGCTGGCGTTTGTTTGTCAATTCCAAATCCCCGCCGCCTTGCCACTCACTGCCAGAGGTGGGATTTTTTGCTGGCGACGAGCTGGCCGCCGCGGCTGAGGGTGGTTTTCCATGCCAGCACCCGGCCGTTTGTGTGGTAATCCTTGCCGATGATGGCGAATTCAACGTTGCCGGACGTCTGGCTGGCAGGGAAGCGCTTGACGAGGTGCTTGACTAGACTGGCCGTGGCACCTTGCTGGTATTCAAAGAGCACCTCGACTTCGCCGGGCGGAGTGCCCGGGGGGATCGTCCACAAGATGGTGTAATAAGCACCGAGCCTGGATGTAAGCTCAGCCCAGTTGACGGCCCCGTACAAGCGGCGCTGTTTTTCGCCCCGGATGATTGGATCTTCCACGATTTCGGGCCGCAGGTTGAGCAATCTGAATTGTTTGACCGTCAAGGGTTGCTTGATGGCGGCACAGGCGCCGAGCAGGAGGAGGAGCAGAAACAATGGCCAACGGTTCACGCCCGCCATTCAAACCGCCAGCTGCTGGATTTCAAGCAAGAAACGCGAGTTCTCAGCCCATTAGATACTTGGAAAAAATTGCCAGCTTGCGGGCCGTGCTCACCCGGTAACGGGTTTCAAATACCCGGAACCCGCCGCCACGCATCTGGAGCAACAATGTTTGATAGATCTCCGCCATGATGCGTGCCGGCAACAACGCCGCGCGGTCGGCTGCGGGCAGGCAGGCGGCGGCCTCGCGAAACAACTCGTCGGCACGTGCAGCCTCATGGGTCATGAGCGCCAAGAAGCGTGCGTCGTACACCCGGCCCAACAAGTCGGCCTCGGAGTAGTCGTAGCTAGCCAGATCGGCGAGGGGCAGATAGATGCGCGAGCCGTTGGCGAGATCCTCGTTGATATCGCGAAGAATGTTGGTAAGTTGCAAGGCTTGTCCGAGGGTGACGGCGTAGTGCTCGGAGGCCGGATCGGTGCAGCCGAATAAACGGATGGATACCAAGCCGACGGCACCGGCGACTTGCCAGATATAATTTGTCAGATTTTCCCAAGTATGGAAACGCTGGGGATGCAGGTCCATCAGGCAGCCGTTGATAATGGCGAGGAGCAGCGGGGTGGGGAGTTGGTGCCGTTCGCGCAAGCCGAGGACTTCCTGTTGGAATTCATCCGGACGCGCAAACCCGTCGCACAAGCCGGTTTTCCAAGCATCCAAAGCGGCCTGGCGTTGTTCCAGTGGCAGCTCCGGTGCGTCGGCCAGATCATCCATGCGGCGGCAGAAGGCGTAGAAGACGACCATGTCATCGCGCCGATCTTTGGGCAGGATATTGAGGGCGAAGGCGAGATTTGACTTCGCGCGCCGGGTGATATCGGAGGCGGCGGACACGAGCAATCAGTGGATCAAACCCCAGTGGCCGACGAAGAAATCCGCAGCACCGATTTCCAGATTGGTGCCGGTAACAAAGGGCCACAGCGAGATGAGAGCCGGGCCAACCAAGTTGAATTCCTTGACCCTGCCCCAGTAGCGGGAGTCCAGCGAGTTGCCGGTGTTATCTCCGAGGGCGGCGTATTCGCGCTGGCCGGGAAGTGCCTCGCGGTCGGCGAGTTCCAACACGTCGCCAGGCTTGGAAATGTAGGGATAGCGGTGGCGGGGCGGGGGATCGTCCTCGCCATAACGGGAATCGGCTAGACCATAACCGGTGGGGTTCATGGCATAGAGGCCCTGGGCTTGGATCACGCGTTGAATGCCGGGTTCTTGGACGATTTTGCCATGGTTCATCAGATAGGGTGAACTCACGGAAAGCGCGTCGCCGGGTACGCCGCAGAGGCGTTTGATATAATGCGAGCCGGCGGCTTGGTCACCGGCGGCCTGGTGGATGCCGCGGATATCGATGGTATCGAAGACAAACACCTCGCCGCGCCGGGGTGAGCGGAAATGATAGGAAAACTTGTCCACCAGTACCAAGTCGCCGCTATCGATATAGCCTTCGCAGAGGACGACGCCTTTTTTCAGGATATCATTATTGGCGTGGGCCTCTTGGAGCGCCTCGTGCAAGCCGATTTCCATCATCTGGGTGGCAGGAGCAGGCAAAATCAGTGGCTCGGAGTTGGTGAAGTTGAGTTGCGAGCGGCTGAAAAAATGCAGCCATTGGTAATCGGCGAGGTCGGGCCTGAGGTTGTTGAAGCGGTTATTAATGAAGCGGACCTGGCGCTCGCGGTCATTGATAATTTTGACGTATGAGCGGCCGCGGAGGAGTTTTTGTTCGAGGCGAACTGGCAGGCTGGGCCAAGTGGCTTCAGGGGCTTTTTTGCCGATGATTCCGTTGAGTGTAGGCATCATGGAGCCGGTGGGGATGCGGAACGGCTGGAGGTAGTAGGCGCGCAGGCCGAGGGCGATAACGATGGCCACAAACATGACCTCGACGTTTTCCTCCAGCCAAGTGAGCGGCTTTTCGTGCGGCAGGGCATTCTCACAGACCGCCCGCAATTGCTTGGACGCCTCGTCAAATTGGCTGCGGTCACCCGCCTTGATGGCCACCAGCACGTCCTGCCGCCGCGAATTGATCTCATCCACGCGCTCCGGTTTGAGCAAATCGCGTTTGTAATGAATGAATTTCAGCGCGCCCTTGGCGAGCAACTTGGCTTCCTTTTTCCACTTCGGCGTGAACATGGCGGCCAGTATCGACGGGTTTGCGAACCGGCGCAAGCCCGGACTGCTTTTCCCCCTGCGGCGGGCGCATCAAGCAAAGACGAAGCGAGTCGAAATTTACCCCACACGGCGGGTCGGTGTTCCCGACTAACTTGCGTCGGCTTCAGCCGGCCAGACTCGCCGGCTGAAGCCAGCGCTCCATTGTGCGGCCCAAGTAACTCAGAAGGCTTCCCGCAGCAAGGTCATCACGCATTCGAGGTGGCGGGTGTGTGGGAATAGATCGAAGGGTTGGACGTCGCTGAGGACATAGCCAGCGGCGCTGAGCAACTTGAGATCGCGCACCTGAGTGGCCGGATCGCATGAGACATAGACGATGCGGGCTGGCCCGAACAGGACCAATTGTTCGAGAAACTCAGGCGTGCAGCCCTTGCGCGGCGGATCGATGACCACCGCCGTCTGCGCCGCCGGAAAACTGATTTCGTCGAAGATCGCCTCAGCCGGGGCGGTGAGGAAACGTACGTTGGTGATACCGTTGGCCGCGGCGTTCTTACGTGCCCATTCGCATGAGGTTTCAGATACTTCCACGCCCGCGACTTGTTGGAAATGCCCGGCTAGGCTCAGCGCGAAGAGGCCCGAACCACAATAAGCATCGACTAAAAAAAGCGCGCCGCCGGCCGCCGCCTGGGTGGCGACGTGACGGGTGAAGGCAGGAAGCACGAACGGATTATTTTGGAAAAAGTCGCCGGCGAGGAATTGCAGGGTCAGTGCGACCATTCCTGATGAATTAGCACTTTGGGCTATTTGAAAAGAGGCTCCGGGCAAGATGCCCGGGCCACGTGGCGCGGGCATCTTGCCCGCTGCCTCTTCCTGTCTCGCTCCGGCATCGTCTATCTCAGCCGCATTGGCCAGGCCACCGACGTGTTCGCGGACGATGGCGTTGGCATTTGTTTCGACCCGGCCCTCAGAGGCACGCAGCAGGATAGTGGCACCACGCTTGAAGGTTGCGGCGCGGGCGCGGAGGCCGGCGCGGATGGCTGGCAAGGCGGCATTGATCTCATCCATGGCAATCGGGCATTGCGGCACGTCGATGAGTAGCGATCGACGGCCAAATGCCAAAAACCCGATCGGCCCGAGGTCCCCGTCGCGCGATTTTTCAAAATGCGGGGTGATTTTTGACCGGTAATTCCATATCTGGGCCGACGACAGGCAAGGGTTCACAGGAAACGTGATGCCGGCCATGTGCTGCATCAACTCGCCCACTTGCCGCGCTTTCCACACCAATTGGCTGGCATAGTCCAGATGTTGGTATTGGCAGCCCCCGCATTCGCCGAACAACGCACAGCGCGGCGCCACCCGCTCCGGCGAGGCGTCCAGCACCTCGATCAAGTCGGCATGCGAGCAATTCTTATCGTTGCGGAAAACCCGGGCCCGCACCCGTTCGCCAGGCAACGTGAACGGCACAAAAACCACCCAGCCGTCAATCCGTCCCACTCCGGCCCCCAGGTTGGTTAGGGCGTCGATCCGCAGTTCTATCTCCTCGTGATAGGCGAAAGGTGTGGGCACAAACTTTTTCGGGGGGCGTGGCATGGCGGGCCGCCAGCATGCCCACAAGCCGTCCTCCCGGCAATGGCATTTCCCGGTATTATCTTCTTAAGCCGTGAGCCGCCCTAGCGCTTTGGGATCGGACCTCGGCGCGGGGACTCTAATGGCACCTAGCTCACCTGACGGTTAGAGCCGGGGTTTGGCAAGGGGCGTTGTAGTATTCGAGCAACTCGTCGTCCATTTTGGCGGCGAACATCTGGAAGCCGGCCATTTCCTGCACGGTTAGCCATTCGCCACAATGCGATGCGGCAATACTGATGCCCTGGGTGTCGAGGTACTTCTTACAACCGCGCAGCACGATATACATCTCCATGAGCGTGGTGGCACCGGCACCGTTGATGATCAGTAGCAGACGGTCGCCAGCCTTGGCTTTAATCGCAGCAACCAGCCGCGAACACATCAACTCCGCTGTTTGATCGGCACTGAGGATTTTGCTAGGACCGGTGCCAGCCTCGCCGTGCTGGCCCATGCCGATTTCCATCTCATCTTCGGCGAGATCGAAAATCGTCTGGCCGCTGGCCGGATGGGTGGCGGTGCGCATCGCCACTGCCAAGGTGGCCATGTTGTCGTTGAATCGGCTGGCGATCGCATGCACCTCGTCGAGGCTCTTGCCGGCTTCGGCCGCAGCACCCGCAATCTTATAGAGCGGGCAGCACCCGACGAGGCCGCGCTTGTCTTCGGCCGGGGTGTCGGCACCTGGCGCGATGTCCTCGTGGGTCACTATTTTCCGATAGAGGATACCTTCCTTGTCGGCCATATCGGCAGCCATATCGGCGCTCATGACGTCTCCGGCATGGTTGAGGACGACGAAGAGGATGCCAGCATCGCGTTTGGCGAGGCGCAGAGCTTCCAACACTTTGGGTGGTCCAGGAGCGGCGAAGATATCGCCGACGACGCTGAAGTCCAGCGCGCCTTCACCGACAAAGCCGCTGAGAGCCGGTTCATGACCGGCACCACCGAGGGTGACGATGGCAACCTTGCTGGCAGGCTTGGGCTGGGCCCGACAAACGATTTTGTCGGGCGTAACGGTGACGATGTTAGAGTGGGCAATTGCGAAACCCTCAAGTAATTCCTTGGTCAGGTCCTTGGGGTCGTTAATGAATTTCTTCATAGCCATAATGATATCTCAGGAGGGGGTGTTTACTTGGCGAATTCGAGGAATTCAACCGGCGCGCCGTCGTCGAGAATGAAGGCGCAACGGATGCCGGGCAGCGGCTCGAAGGGTGGCCAGATGACCTCCTGGCCTTCGATGGCAGCTTCCAGGTTATCCACGCTATAGGCGACGTGGGCGGTGGTTTTAAGCACCTCAGGGAACGGGCAACCGGGCTCGGCACGCGTCCACTCGATGCGGTGCGGGCTTTGAGTAGCGTCGGTGATATAGAGCTGGATGCTAGCCAGATATATCTCGTTAGGCCGGGGTTCTGAGGTGGGGATACCGATGTGGTGGAATTCCTTGGTCATGTGAGGGCGTGGTTAATGGAGATACTTAGAGTTTAACGTCAGGGTTGGTGAACACCAGACCGGCACCGTCATGGAAGCTGGCGTATTCCGCGACGATGGCACCGGAAGGACCGCCCATCATGAAGTGCTTGGCGGTGACGCGGTTGAGCGTGAGGATGTCGCCAGCTTTCACCTCTGTGCATTTTTTCACGGTGATGAACTTTTCCTGGCTCTTGGGTAGAACGACGCCGGCCGGTATATCGCCGCCGGTTTCGCCGAAGCAATAGATGCTGCCATTGCGTGGGTGCCAGCTTTCCATTTTTGCCTTGCCCTTGTCGGTCTCGTTGTGGCCGTGCTCGACAATCATTTGGCCCGGGAAGAGGAAAATCTCGTGAGCAAAGTAATTGGCTTCCTGGGAATTGACCCAGAACACACCGCCCATGCCGACGTTAACGAAATCACCGAGACCGAAATCCGAGACCCAAAACGGAGTGGCCCATTTTTTCTCATTTTCGAGGTGCATGTCGTAGCCGTGGGCTGCCATCATATCGAGATAGGCCTTTTTGGCGACTTCCGGCTGGAACTTGCCGTCCACATAGAAATCGGCGTTCTTATACTTCGGCAGGGTGATTTTCTTGGGGTTCATGGTGGTATTGGTGGGGGGTTCCTTGGCTAGGCTGAGGGCGCTGCCGAGAGCGGCGGTGCCTACTGCGGAGGCCAACAGTTGCAGGTGATTGCGACGGGTCATGTTCATGTTGATTGGTTGGTTTGTGGTGATGTGAGCGGGGCCAGCTCTATAGCCAGTCCCTCAGATAGCCCAGCCACACGGCCACCTTCAGGCGCAGACTAATCAGCTCCCAGCCCAACGCAATACAAAAAAAATCATGACTAAGCAAGCGCCTGCAAGAATGAAGAAGCAGCGGGCAGAATGCCCGAGCCACGGTGGCCCGGGCATTCTGCCCGCTGCCTTCTACAACAAAATCTTGTTCTAAACTGACCGTATCTGGCGAGCCGCCTGCAGCGTGTTTTGCATGAGCATGGCAAGGGTCATCGGGCCCACCCCGCCGGGCACCGGCGTGATAGCCGCACACATGGGCGCCACTTCTTCATAGGCCACATCGCCGGTGAGCCGGTAGCCGGATTTTTTTGTAGCATCGGGCAAGCGGTTGATACCCACGTCGATGACCACGGCGCCGGGTTTGATCCAGCATGATTTAACCATTTCTGGGCGACCGACGGCGGCGATGAGGATATCGGCGCGGCGGCAGATGGCGGGCAAATCGCGGGATTGCGAATGGGCGATCGTGACGGTGGCATTGGAGTGTTTGGAGACAAGCAGCAGGGCCAGCGGCTTGCCGACGATCATGCTGCGGCCAATGATCACCGCTTCCGCGCCGGCCGTGGATACGTTGGCCGAATCCAATAATTTAATACAACCCGCAGGCGTGCACGGCACAAAGCCCGTGGGATCCTCCAGCACCAACTTGGCGACGTTTTCCGGATGAAAACCATCAACGTCCTTGCGGGGATCGATAGCGCGGATGATGGCGGCCTCGTCGATGTGTTTGGGTGGTGGCGACTGGACGAGGATGCCGTGAATGGCGGGATCGGCATTGAGGCTGCGCACCACCTCGAGTAATTCCTGCTGGGTGGTGGTGGCGGGTAGTTCGATTTTGCGCGAGTAAAATCCCAGCTCGGCACAAGTTCGCGCCTTGGACCCAACATATACCTGTGAGGCAGGATCATCCCCGACTAGCACGACGGCCAGACCGGGGGTGATGCCGAGGGCGTGCAAGGCGGCGGCCTCGCCGCGGCACGCGTCGAGGACGCTGGCGGCAAGGGCTTTTCCATCGAGGATGCGGGGCTGGTTCATGGTGGCTGGCGAGTGCATAGCGTAATGCGTGCGCCTGCACAGCAGCAATTTTCACCAGTCCTAGAAAAAAATTCTGGCAGGCCTGTCTCAGTTGTGCTCGCTTCGGGGTCATTCACCTTCCTTGCGGTCCACCAAATGGCTTGGCAGGAATGGTACGACGATGAGGACGAGGGCGGTGGTACCTGCGTTGGCCCAGACGAGGTTCATGAACGTCTGGTGGAATGAGTCAAACAGCCAGGAACCCAGCACGTCGGATAGCGACAGTCCCCAATTCCAACAGGCGATCATCAGCGAGTATGCCAGCGCCTCACTGCCCTTGGCGGTGGCCCGTGCGGCGAGGTCAAAAAGCGGAAGCTGGGCCAACGTGATGCCCAGGCCGGCTGCACCCTCGACGATGATCGCGGCGTTGTGCGAGACATACCCGAGGTAAGTCAGATTGCTCGCGACAGTGCAAATAATGGCCAGCGCCAATAAGGTGCGTAGCTTGAGACGGCGGCACACGAACGGATAGATAAATGACCCCAGCAGGCCCATGCCGCCGGAAATCATTCCCAGGTTGCCGATGAATTGGGGGCTGAAATGCAGCGTCTTGGTCTGATAGTAGAACAGCGGGGTGTAAAGGCCAGGTGCCACTTCGATGAGGAAAAACAAACCGCCGACGATCCACAAGGTTTTGCAGTTCCACGGGAGGTGGCGGTTGAGTTGATGGCCCAGCGCCCGCAACCCGTCACCCGGCGTGGCAAAGCGGTTGGTCACCGGTGTCTCGCGCAGTAGCAGCAACGTCACCGGCACCATGCTTAGAAAAAGGATCCCGCATATGAGCGTCGTCCAACCGAACCAGAGTCCGGCCAGAAAGCCGCTCACCGGCCCGGCAATGATGAAAGTGACGTTGATGACCACCAAGCGCAATGAGCTGAGGCGGCCGGTGGCCCCATGCTCATTGGCGCCCTCGACTAACAGGCCGCCGGCCACCACGCTAGCGAATACCGCCATGACATTGAACAGCAACGCCGTTCCCAGCAACGGATAGAACATCCGCGGCACCAACCCCATCGCAAACCACAGCAAGCCGGCCAACAACGAGCTGAACACCAGATAGTGCTTGCGCCGGGTGCCAAACAACGGCACCACATCCGCCAGCAGCCCGGCTATCGGTTTGAGACTCCACGGCAACAACGCCACCAATAACCAGGTTGCCATCTCCGTGGCCGATAGCCCGAGTTGGTCCATAAGCAGAAAGCGGATCGGCTTTTCGCCGAGGCTCACCATCTGCCCCAGGGTAGTGACCAGCAAGCCCCATCCCACTAGCGTCATGTAGCGGCGCAGGCTCATTGCGGGAGGTTTGCTAGGTGAGGGTTTGGTGAACGCATGCCTGTGACTAGGACAAGGAGGAACGCGCTGGACGGGGACGGGGGAGACGGCATGGGCTTGGCTGTGGCCGCTACCCTACCCGCCCGGACCACCTTGCCAAGCCCGCAATTTTTTATCATGAGTGAATGGCCACTAAGCGCAGGAAGCGCTTGCCCGGCGAGTTGAGCGGCACGCTGTCGCGAACCTGCACCTGTTTCAGGTTGGGGTTGGCGGTGGGGGTTTCAAAGACGATGTTGGATGGCGACCAGACACCTCCGCTGAACGTGCTGAGAGGTGTCCAACTGATGAGGTCGCTGCTGACTTGAACTTGATAGGTCAGATCGCTAGCCGCGAGGTTGCGGTTGAAGCCGAGGGTCTGGTATGAGAGACTGAGCACGGAGGTTTTGCCGAGCACTGGCAGGTCCGTGACCTTGGCGACCCTAGGATCCAAGCCTAGTGCGTAGGCAATTTCGTTCGTATAGCCGGCCCCGGAAACCACCGGCGCGGCTATCCCCGAAAGGCCCGCATTGGTCAATTGGACGGTGGAAAAGTACGTTTGCCGCCATTGTTGGAATGGCGACGAGGCTGTAAAATTCACGCCGGTGACGTTCACGATCTGTTGGCCGTAACCGGCCATGGAGGTTCCGACGATCCACGCTCCATCGATCACCGGAAGAATATACAAACCGTTGTTATCGGTATTGGCCTGGACGTAATAGTTCAGGCCGTAGAGGGTGGTGGTGGCAAAAACCATGGTATTCACGGGCAGGCCGTTTGAGTCCTGCACGACGCCGCTAATCAGATAGGACGCTCCCACGACGGGATAGGAGATGTTGCTGATGCTTTGGTTGTTACTCACGATTTGGGTTAGATCCGGGCCGACGAG
>JBAXOP010000012.1:0-33385 GCA_037133195.1 Verrucomicrobiota bacterium
TGCGGCTTTACCCACCCCCAGCCATGCCCCCCCCAGCGGCGCGCAAACCGTCACGGTCACAGTTTCAGACCCGCCGCTCAACGGCAAACTCTTCGTTCGGGTTAGCGCAGAGTGAGGATGAATAAATTTTGAATTTTGAATTTTGGATTTTGAATTGAAGAAAAGAGCAGCTTCGCGAGGTCTTCTCATCCTCCATTCAAAATTCACCATCGGCTCGCTTGCGAGCCATCCCTTTTCTGGAGTTTTTGGTTTTTCTCCGGAATCCCCGCGGGGCCGTCGTTGCGCAACGGCGGCCCCGCACTTGCGGGATTTAAGTCAGTGTTTCGGTCGCCGCTGCGCGGCACGGTGTTTCAGTGGATCAGTAAGAGAAAAGCGAAAGACCCGCTGCGCAGCGACGGATCCTTTCTCTCCTACCGAAAAACCGAACCACCGAACCACCGAAACACTTTCCCCCCCCATCCACCATCCATGAGCGCCTGCCCTCAACCCGCCACTGGCATCGCGCGTGATCCCAAACGCGGCTTCGCCTTGGTCATCACGCTTTCGCTCATGGTTCTGCTTACGCTGATAGTAGTGGGCCTGCTTACACTCTCGGGCGTTTCTCTGCGTGCGTCCAATCAGGGCAAGGCACTCATCATTGCACGTGAACACGCCCGCATCGCCCTAGCCATGGCCATCGGCGAACTCCAGATCTATGCCAGCCAGGACCAGAGGCTCACCGCCACGGCAGATATCGCGGGTACCGCCGACGGCCAATTTCTAGCAGCGGGCACCAGACCCCTCAACGATACCTCAATCAACGGCAAATCCAAAGGTCTTTCCGCCGTGCAGCCCGGTACCCGCTACTGGACGGGCGTCTTCACCAATCAGGATACCCCCGATTCAATCTACACCAAAACCCCTAGCCCAAACATTTCCCGCTGGCTCGTGAGCGGCAACTTCTCCACCTCTCCCACTGCCACTCCTGACATACTGCCCTCCGATGCCACCTGTGCCGTCGGCCCCAATGGTGCCGTGAGTGATCCCTCCAAGGCTGTCGTGCTGGTCGGGAAAAATTCTGTAGGCAGCTCATCTGATAGTTCAGAGCGCTATGTCGCTGCCCCGCTCGTCAATGTGTTAGGTAAGGAATCCACCAAGCCCGTCGCCCGCTTTGCCTGGTGGGTCGGCGATGAGGGAGTTAAAGCCAGAATCAACCGCAACAATACCTTCGAAGATAAGTCAAACTATGCCGCACTAACGGCACAGCGCCGTGGCTGGGAAACCGTGGACGGACTATCTTCCTACCCAACGCCGGACGCAGGCTCGCTATCCTCCATCCCCAAAACGATCACCCTGGATGAGATAGGGCTTCTCGTCCCTGGGGCGGGCGCCGCCAACAAAGGAGCCAGCCCGCAGCAGAATATTTTCCACTCGGCCACCACCGATAGTCGCGCCGTTCTGTCAGACACATTGCGCGGCGGCACCAAAATAGATCTCTCCGCCATCCTCGCCGATTCTCTCCCGTCCTCCAACCCTGTCTCGTCTATCCCTAATTACCCCGTAAAAGGTACTAATATTATTCCAAAATCCGTCGCTCCATCGATGAAAGCCCCCACCTGGGATGCGCTCAAGGACTTCAATGACCGCGGCAAGTCGCTGGATGGCGGGGCGATCATCGCCAAGGCCGCCACCTCAGACACCACGGCCGCCATTGCTCCGATCATCACCGATTTCCGCTTCCTCTTTGGGGCTAAAATCATCACGACTGCGGGTGTTTCCTTCAAGGTGAACGCCTGTGGCAAAATTGCTGTCACCCTCGCTAATCCATATTCATGCCCTTTGAAATGGTATAACTCTATAGATATTGAGTTGATCGCTTCGCCTGTCGGAGATCGCCTGTCCTGTATCTGGAATCTGGCTGATAATGCCGCCTTCCTGCCTCATGGTTCCTCGTCGCCCGCCGTCTTCAACAGGGCTATCTTGCGGATCCCTTCCACGACCCTCGCACCTGGCGAAGCCCGCGCCTTCACCAATGGAAGTCATGTCTATCGCTCAGTCGCCTCCGCTACTTCCAATACTACGGTCGATATGGCTACCGTGGACGCCAATACCTTGGGCGATTTTAACAATTGCATCGAATTGGAAAACCCCACGACCCTAGCAATTACGAGTCCCACTGCCAGCGATATTCCCGGTCTCGGAGACCTTGAAGAATGGCAAACGTCCTGCGCCACGGTCGAAATGCGTCTCACAGGTTCATCTAAGATCCTGCGCCGCATCGAGCGCTTCGAACTCGATACCCCCCAGTGGAGAAATGATACCGGTTATGTCTTTCGGACATTCACCAATGCGGAAGCCACACAAATGACGGAACCCTTCCCTCTGCTCTGCCATAGTTTTCAGATCAGCCAACCCGGCGAGGATTATGCCAATTACATGCCAGCGGCCTTTGGCATGGGCCAACGCAGTTCCACCTTGCGCACGTTTGCGGATTTTAACCTGCAAGCCACCCGCCTGCGTAAACCCATCGCCAGCTATAACCCGCTCCCTTATTTCACGGAATGGACAAATAGTCTGACATTGCTGCCACCTCTCCAGCCCCTCAAAACCACCGACCACGGCGGTGAGACAGGCACCACCTTCACCCGTAATCTCGCCACATCTACTTTCCGTTGGGGCCGCTCGCATGCCAGCGGCAGCGAGAAAACCATCCTCTTCAGCATCCCATCCCAGCTCGCGTCGCTCGCCCAACTTCAGCACGCCGACCTCACCGGCGATGATACAGAGGCCTCAATCTGCCACCAACCCGGCAACGCCGTGGGCAACTCCTACGCCACCCCGTTCGTCAAACGCGGCCTCGTCTCCCAATCCCGCAGCGACTATCGAATCAAAGGTGCCAGTGCTTCCACGCAAGCTTTCCTGACCCCCACAAATTACTATGACATTTCGTATCTGCTCAATGCTTCATTGTGGGACAGTTATTTTTTCTCAACTATTCCGCGCACCGGCAGTACCATAGCGGAAAACCCGTCGATGATCCAGCTTGACGCCGGTGTAGCGCCGGAGCAACTCAAGAATCCAGTGAATGCCGCGAGCAACCTGATATTAGATGGTGCTTTCAATTGCAATTCCACAGATAAGAACGCATGGAAAGCTTTCCTCGCCAGCGCCAAGTGTTTCAAACACGCCGCGGATAAATCGACTAACAATGATGCGGCTTTTCCCCGCTCACTTGAACAATTAAGCAGCTCGGCCACTCCGCCCACTGGTAACAATGCCGACTCGTTCTCGGGCTTCCGTCGCCTCACCGACAAGCAGCTCGATGCCCTCGCCACCGAACTCGTCAAACAAGTCCGTATCAGAGGACCCTTCGTTTCCCTCTCCCATTTTGTCAACCGTTCCCTAGCCAGTCTCACGAGCCAGCCTGCCCTCACCCGTAGCGCTTCACTCCAATGTGCCATCGACGAAAGTGGGGCTAACATCAATTTCGCGGGCACCGAATGTGCCTTCCTTCCCACCTCGCTCTTTAAGGTCTCGGACGACAAAGTCACTCTGCTATGGAAATCTGGCGCACCCCGAGCTGACTACGACGGGATTCCCGGAATAACGATGACATTTACCAAGCCGCAGGGCAGTATTCCCGATGTTTACCCCGACCACCTGGATTGGGCCGCAACATCTGGCGGCATGAATTATGGGACCGTTGGCAGCATCGTGGCCGACCAGGAAATGCTCAAGGACACCCAGTACCAACCCGAGCAAGGTTACCGCTCCACCGGCATTCCCGGTTGGCTCACCCAGGCCGACGTGCTCCAGGTTATCGGGCCCTCACTAACGGCCCGTTCTGATACATTCCGGATTCGCACCTATGGGGAAGCCCTTGATCCTAAAGGCATATCCCTCGCCAAAGTCTATTGCGAGGCGATCGTCCAACGCGTTCCCGCCTATATTGATCCCAGCAATGTACCTTCCGCCCGCGGCAAAGCGCTCACCGCTCTCAATCAAACCTATGGTCGCCAATATAAAATCGTCTCCTTCCGCTGGTTATCACCCAATGAGATCTAATATCCTCTGCCTCACTTGCTTTCTTTTATATGTTATCCCTTTGCTCGCCCAGCAAGGAGATAACGTGTCGATGAAAATCGACGTGGTCGCATGGGGCGACGAGATTAAGGGGCTATCCTTCAAACCCGGCTCCAGCAAAGGCGATATCTGCGCACTGAGCTACCGCTATTCCAAGCCCGTCGCCTATTCCGGCCCGGTGATCATGGAAATCTATCAATCCGCCAGCGCCCCGGCCGTCACCAAGGGGCCCGCGATGGAAATGCCGGGGCAGCCCAAGCTCAGCCCTAAGCCCAGTCCGAAGGCGAGCGCCACGGAGCAAGGACAAGCTGAAGAATCCATTACTTCCAAGCCAACACTGAAGCAGGGTATAGCCCTTGAGTTGGCAAAGCGCCGCCTCAAAGATCCCACTCTCGTTGCTCTGGCCGCTTTGCCTGCCGGTGCCTGTCGCCGCGCCACCGTGTTGCTCGCTCCCTCGGCTGACGGTACCTTTATTGCCTATGCGATCGACGATGATCCGTCCAAACTACCCGTCGGCCAGGTGCGTATCCACAACCTCTGCCCGTTCCCTATCGCCTTGCGCTGCAATGGTGAAAAATCCCAGCAACTCAAAGCCCAGGAGGCCATGCTCGTCCCTGCCAAAAATAATCATCTCGTCTATGAACTCGCCTACTATACTGGCGATGAATGGCGAATACAGGAAAATAACGTCATCCCCGTCCACCCGCTGGAACAATCACAAATGCTTATCCTCAAAAGTGAAAATTCGTTTTTTCTAGGTTCCGACGGGTCCCGTAGCGGCTTCCTGCAAATTGTCACCCTTTGTCGTAGCCCCGAACCCGCAGAGGAAGTACGAAACTCGCGTTAAATCCCCCTAAATTCATTCTTTTTTTTGAAAGAATGAATTGCCCGGTCATGTACCATGGCGGCACTAACCAGATCTCAAGCATAACCTTCTGAAATATATAATGAAAACTCATAAACCCGCTGGATTGCTCGCGCTATCATGTGCCCTGATAACCGCAACGGCCATGTCTGCCGCCACTACAGGTGTGGAGGCCGCCAAGACGAACCCAGGCATGGAGACGGCGCTCGCGGCGCACAACGTCGTTTGGGACACTCCGAGCAAGGATGCGCATGGATCGATGCCGCTGGGCAACGGTGATGTCGGTATCAATGCATGGGTCGAGGATAACGGTGATCTCGTTTTCTACATCAGTAAGACCGATGCCTGGGATGAAAATGCACGCCTGTGCAAAATCGGCCGCGTTCGCGTCAAGTTCGATCCACCACTCACTCCCAAGGACAGCTTCCGCCAGGAACTCAAACTCCGCGACGGTATCATCGAAATTACCTCAAAAATTCAAAATCAACCGTCCAAAATCCGCCTTTGGGTGGACGCCGACCAGCCAGTGGTACGCGTGGACGCGGAATCCGGAGTGCCTGTGAGCTGCCGCGCGGAAGTGGAATTGTGGCGGTTGCGCGAGCGTCCGTTAGATCCTCAGGAGGATTATGGCTATGGTGACGACAAGAGCCCGCTTGCGGTGGCCAGCAAACTCACGGTGCTGCCCGATGTTGTGGCTGCCACCGCTGCGGCTCAGGTCGTTTGGTATCATCGCAACACGCGCTCGCTCTATCCGGTATGCCTACAGGTGCAGCATCTCGACGCCCTGAAAGATAAGTTTACCGATCCGTTGTTAAATCTAACATTTGGCGCTAGCCTGCGAGGCGTGGACATGGTCAAAGACGGGCAGAAAGTCATTAAATCGTCCAAGCCGGCCAAGCGCCAGCAATTGTCGGTGAGCGTTCTAGCCCAACGTGCAGCGACGCCAGATGCCTGGCTCAAGGAATTGGATAGGCTGGAAAAGACGGCATTGCGGCAGGGTTTTGACCAAGCTCGTCTGGCAGCATCTGCGTGGTGGCAGGCGTTTTGGAACCGGAGTTGGGTGTTTGTGGATGAGAATACAGAAGCTGCGAAGAGCGGCACCCATTCCGCGACGCCTTCAGTGTTGACGCAGGGTTATGTGTTACAGCGTTTCATGAATGCAGGCTCTGGTCGGGGCGGTTCGCCCATCAAATTCAATGGCTCAATCTTCTGTGTGGAGAAATCCCCGGGGGCCTCGCCCACCACTGCCGACGGCGATCCCGACTGGCGCAATTGGGGCGGCAGTTATTGGTTCCAGAACACCCGCTTGTCCTATTGGCCAATGCTCGCTAGCGGCGATTTCGACATGGTTGACCCATGGTTCCGCATGTATCGCGACGCCCTGCCTCTGAGTAAGGCCCGTATGCAGGAAATCTACAAATTCACGGATGCCGCCTCTTTCCAGGAAACCATGAACTTCTGGGGAATGCCTAACAACCGTGACTACGGCTGGGCCAACGCCGGCCCTGAACCGGGCAATGTCTGCATTCATCGCTATTGGAGTGGCGGCATGGAACTCATCACTTTCATGCTCGACCTCTACGATTTTAAACAGGACCCTAAGTTTCTCAAGGATACTCTCGTCCTACTGGCCGATCCTATCATCGCCTTCTATGACCAGTATTGGCAAAAACGTGACCCCGATGGAAAAATTATCTTCGATCCCGCACAGTCGCTCGAAGCCATGCCGTGGACGATCAACCCGATGCCCGAAGTCGCTGGCTTGCGCTTCATCCTGCCGCGCCTCTTAGCCTTGCCGCTTGCGCTCACTACCGAAGCCCAACGCACCCGCTGGGCACGCATGCTCAAGGAGATGCCCCCACTGCCTGTGGCCGACGTCAAGGGCGTGAAACTCCTGCGCCCATCGGCTAAATCTGGCGTCGAGGCGTCTGAAAATCCCGAATTGTATGCGGTGTTTCCCTATCGTCTCTTCGGGGTGGGCAAGCCGGATCTCGAATTGGCCCGCACCACCTATGCCAAGCGTTTCTCCCGCAATAACTTCGGTTGGTGCCAGGACAGTATCCAGGCCGCTTGCCTCGGGCTTGGCGATGAGGCTGCTAAACAAGTTGCCGAGCGCGCCAAGCGCATCAATGGCGGTTACCGGTTCCCGGCGATGTGGACCGGATTCGACTCAATCCCCGACCAAGACCATGGTGTCAATATCCTAACTACCGTGCAAAACATGTTGGTCCAGGCGGATGGCAATAAGATATATGTCCTGCCTGCCTGGCCCAAAACCTGGAATGTCTCGTTCAAACTGCATGCACCATATAACACCACAGTAGAAGGCGTTTTCAAGGCAGGCAAATTGGAGAAACTCATTGTCACGCCCGCATCTCGCACCAAGGATGTTGTCAACATGATGGGGAAATAATCCTCAAATATTCAATCCGATCCAATTAAGAATCATCCCATGACACAGCTCACATCCATCATCACACTTGCCATCGTGGCGTCCCTGCAATGCGCCTCCGCCCAATACCAGGGATGGCAACATGCCGGTTCGTTTTATGTTCTAACCACTCCCGAGGGAGCGAACTTGCCGGCCACCGCCACGGAAGAAGGATTTCCACTGTTGCTGCGTCTGGACAAGGACGCCTTTGATTTCAAGCAGGCACAGGCCACTGGCGGAGATCTACGCTTTGCTGCTGCTGGGAAGCCGCTGGCCTATCAGATTGATACGTGGGATGCCGCGGCCTCGACGGCTAACATCTGGGTTCGTATTCCCAGCATCAAGGGCAACGCTCACCAGAAGATAGACATGTTCTGGGGCAAGACCGATGCCAAGAGCGAGTCGAGTGGCAAGGCCGTGTTCAATGAGACCAACGGCTATCTAAGCGTCTGGCATTTGGACGATCCGGTCAACGATGCTACCGGCATTTTAGCAGGCAAAGATCAGGGGACCACGCCGGTTGCCGGGGTCTTTGGGAATGGCCGGCACTTTGAACCGGGCAAGGGGATTGTATGTGGGGATAACATCACCACC
Organism: Verrucomicrobiota bacterium; assembly: GCA_037133195.1. Taxonomy (GTDB): domain Bacteria; phylum Verrucomicrobiota; class Verrucomicrobiia; order Verrucomicrobiales; family Akkermansiaceae; genus Luteolibacter. The sequence goes on from JBAXOP010000012.1 coordinate 7,953, forward strand.
TATCCGACCGGTTCCAGCCCACACTCCACGGAAGTGTGGTTCAAGGCTAAAACATCCGGCGACCGCATCGTCTGCTGGGGAAATGGCGAGCCCAAGGCAGTGGTCCAGTTTATCCTGAGCAAGCCGCCGTTCATGTCTATGGATTGTTATGGCTCCAGCGCAAGCGTGCAAGGAAAGCGTTCCATTCCTATTGACGAATGGGTTCACGTCATTCATACCTACAAAAATGGCGAGGCCCGGATCTATGTGAACGGCATCCTGGATAATGAGGTGACCAACGATAGCAGCCCGCTCAATATCAAGAGCCCGGCGAAGATGTGGCTGGGTGGTTGGGCGGGGTATGTGTTCAACGGCGACATGGACGAGGTGCGCATCTCTAAGGTTGCCCGCTCAGCCAATTGGGTGAAACTCCAGTTCGAAAACCAAAAACCCAACCAAACCGTAGTTGGTCCGCTGGTCCGCCCGGGCAGTGACTTCGCGGTCTCCGCTAAATCCATCAACCTGCTAGAAGGTAAGAGCCTCACCGTGCTGGCCAAGGCCGGCGGCGCTCAAAAACTCTACTGGATCATCAAACGCGGCACTCAGGAAACCATCGCTGCCATAGACCGGTTTTCATATACGCTGGATGCCGGTCGGGTCACGGGTGATACCTCTTTTACCCTCCAACTCAAAGCGGTGTTTGCTAATGACGTGAAAATATTGGATATTCCGGTTTCTGTCAAAAAAGACATACCCGACCCCATTTACACCCTGCAAGCACCAGCTACATGGAATGGCCGCGACCCCATCGAAGTGTTGACTCAGATCACCAATCTGCAAGCCTTGCAGAACAAAGGTGCCGCGACTCTCAAAACTCAGTGGAGCGTTTCTGGCCTCGCCGTCATCAAGGAGGCGGTTCCCGGGAAACTGATCCTCAAACGCTCACTAAATAGCGGTAAACTCACCGTGACCGCAACCGTATCTAACGGAGGTACACCCGCCACTCAAACCATCCAGATCGGAGTCAGGGAGCCCGCAAAGGAAGCGTGGGTGCAGCGCACGCCGGACAAGGATGAAAAGCCCGTGGATAACCAGTTCTTTGCTAGGGACGACAATAACGAGGGCACGCTATATTACAACGGCACACTGACGGATTCCGCAGACACCGTTTTCCTCAAGCTTTATGCTGATGACAAGCTAGTTAAAACCGAGAGCCAGAAGCCCAAAGCAGATAAGAGTTATGGGTTCGCCGTTAAGCTCAAGGCGGGCATGGTCATCTACAAAGTCGAATTCGGATCCAAGAGCGGCAGTACCGAAAAAATCCAGCAAACGGTTACCAACTTGGTGTGCGGCGACGCGTATATCATTGATGGCCAGTCCAATGCCGTAGGCTATAATTACGAGAATACCGACAAACGCCAGGACCTCACCCGCACCAACAGCCCGTGGATCCGCAGTTTTGGCGGCAATGGCGAGGCGGGTGATCCTCTTACTGGTGGTTGGGGCAACGCCCTGGTGGAGCGCTTGACGCCTACCTCTCCCGACCGTGTTTATTTCATCAGTGTGTGGGGAATGGTGATCGCTAAGAAACTCGTCGAGGACACCAAAATCCCTGTCTGCATCCTCAATGGGGCCGTCGGCGGCACCCGTATCGATGAGCACATGCCCGATCACCTCGGGAAAAAACGCCCGATTTATAGCAACCTCAAGAAGCGCGTGATTGCAGCCAAACTCACCCATGGTATTCGTGGCGTGATGTGGCATCAGGGTGAAGCCGATCAGGGGTTTGACGGCCCCGATAACTGCTACGGTTGCGAGATGTACGAACAATATTGGCTGGATCTGACCGCCGCATGGAAACAGGACTACCCGAATATCCGCCATTACTACATCTATCAAATTTGGCCCAATGCTTGTTCCCAGGGCGGAACTCGAAATAGCGACAAACTGCGCGATGTCCAGCGCCGCCTCTCGCGCCTCTTTTCCAGCCTCAGTGTGGTGCCCACTTTGGATGTCCCCAGCGGCGCCAGTTGCCATTTCAAAACCAATGATTACGAGAAAATGGGCTTGGCTATGGCTCCTCTACTGGAGCGCGATATTCATGGCAAAGTGTTTCCCCAACCAGTCTCTTCCGCTGACCTGAAGAAGGCATGCTATACCACCGCAAAAAAAGATGAGATTTCCCTCGAGTTCGACCAACCGGTGGCTTGGTACGATGCGCTGGCCAGCCAATTCTATCTGGATGGGGAAGCGGACAAAATCGCCACTGGCAGCGTATCGGGCAATCAGCTCACGCTCAAACTCAAAGCACCTTCCAGCGCTAAATCCATCACCTATTTAACCGACAAGAAGTGGGACCCCAAGACCTTGCTCTACGGCAAGAACGGCCTCGCCGCACTCACATTCTGCGAGGTGCCGTTGGAGATGAGTCCCCGTTGAAAACTATTAGCGAGACTGAGCCTCAGACGCAAGACATGAAGACGCAAGAGGAAAAATTTGACCTAACGACGCCATCTTTGGCTTTTCAAGGACACTAGTTAACTACCGCGATGCTGACATAACCGTCAATCATCATGATACTCCCGACTCACACTTAACATGATCATCCATCACCTACGCCAGTTTTCCCTGACACTCGGATTTCTCGCCGGTATGGCGCTGCCGGGTTCCGCAATCGACGCCAAGGCTGGCGAGGCCCTGGAGGCGCTGGCGTCTTACAACGTGATTTGGGATAGTCCTAGCAAAGATGCGCACGGCTCGATGCCACTAGGCAACGGGGACGTGGGCATCAACGCGTGGGTGAATGATAAGGGCGAGTTGTTGGTTTATGTAAGCAAGACTGATGCCTGGGATGAAAACGCCCGCCTTTGCAAGATTGGTCGGCTGCGTGTGACGTTTGATCCACCGCTCACTCCCAAAGACGGTTTCCGCCAGGAACTTAATCTCCGCAACGGTGTCATCGAAATTTCATCCAAAATCCAAAATCAACCCGCCAAAATTTCCCTCTGGGTAGATGCCGGCCAACCGGTGGTGTGTGTGGATGTGGTGGCTGCCGTGCCAGTGACATGCCGCGCGGAGGTGGAATTGTGGCGATTGCATGAGCGGCCGTTAGATCCGCAGGAGGATTATGGATACGGGGACGGCAAGAACCCGATCGCGGTGGCCAGCAAACTCACGGTGTTGCCAGATGTGGTGGCCGCGAGTGGCGCGCAGCAAATCGTCTGGTACCATCGCAACACGCGCTCGCTCTATCCGGTGTGCCTTGATGTCCAGCACCTGGCGTCATTGAAGGGCAAGTTCACCGATCCGTTATTGAATCACACATTCGGGGCGAGCCTGCGCGGCGTGGATATGGTCAAGGACGGCGAAAGGGCACTGAGGTCGTCCAAGCCGTCCAAGCGCCAGCAACTATCTGTGTGTGTCCTGGCCCAACGCGCGGAGACGCCCGACGTCTGGCTCAAGAATTTGGAAAAGGTTGAAAAGGCGGCACTGCTGCCGGGTTTCGATAAGTCTTCTCTAGCAAACTCGGCGTGGTGGCAGGCCTTCTGGAGCCGGAGTTGGGTGATTGCAGAGGAGGATGCCGGAGCCGCCATCCCCGTCAATGCCCATCCGGTGAACCTTGGCGCGGATTCAAAAGGCAGTAGCCGGTTCCTCGGGGAATTCACCGCTCCGGCCGTGTATGAACGCGTGTTAACTCCGGCTGAACTGCTGGAACGTAAACCCCCGGGCTCGCCCGTGACCCATCCCATGGAAATCGCCGCTGCCGACAACCGCTGGCCTGACGGACTAACCATGGAAACTTGGATCAAGCCAGCCGCCGGGGAAAACGGCCGTATTTTTGACAAATGCACGCCAGGCACCGGTGATGGATTCTTGTTGGATGTGCAGGGGACGTCCCTGCGCCTTATTATCGGTGGGGGGAGCCTGTGGGCGAGGGACTGCATCAAGACCGGTCAATGGCAGCATGTTGCGGTAACAATCGACCGGGCCAGCGCGGGCGGGTGGATAATCTATCTGAATGGCAAAGTGGTAGGCAAGAGCAGCAGCGAACGAGAGGCTCCATCGCTAGTGACGAAAGGATATGTGATGCAGCGTTTCATGAATGCCTGTTCCGGACGTGGTGCCGCGCCCATCAAATTCAACGGCTCTATCTTTACGGTGGAGAAAGTTCCGGGCGCGCCGCCCACCACGGCCGACGGCGATCCTGACTGGCGCAACTGGGGTGGCAGTTATTGGTTCCAGAATACCCGCCTCGCCTATTGGCCAATGCTCGCCAGCGGCGATTTCGAGATGACGGACCCATGGTTCCGCATGTATCGCGACGCTCTGCCGCTGAGCAAGGCGCGTATGCAGGCCTATTACAAATTCACGGAGGCCGCCTCCTTCCAAGAAACCATGAACTTCTGGGGTATGCCTAACAACCGAGACTACGGTTGGACCCATGCCGGACCAGAGCCGGGCAATGTGTGCATCGGTTACTATTTCAGTGGCAGCATGGAACTCACCGCTTTCATGCTGGATCGTTATGATTTCACCCATGACGTGGATTTCGCCCGCCACACGCTCGTGCCGCTCGCCGATCCGATCATCGCCTTTTTCGACCAGTATTGGCAGAAACGCGATACTAACGGGAAAATCAGCGTTGATCCCGCGCAGGCGTTGGAGACCGGGCGCACGGTCAATCCCATGCCGGAGATTGCCGGCTTGCGCTTCATTCTGCCGCGGTTGCTAGATCTTCCGAAATCCATTACCACCGAGGCTCAGCGGACCCGTTGGGCGAGGATACTTGGGGAATTGCCGCCGCTGCCGATGGCCGATGTTGACGGAGTAAAGCTCCTGCGTGCCTCTGACAAAGGTGCGGTGAAAGCTTCCGAAAACCCCGAGTTGTATGCCGTATTTCCCTACCGGCTTTTCGGGGTTGGCAAGCCGGGTCTTGATATGGCCCGTGCCACATACGCTCAGCGGCATTCACGCATCAACTTCGGTTGGTGCCAAGACAGTATACAGGCCGCCAGTCTCGGCCTCGCCAATGAAGCCGGCCGATTGTTAGCTGCCCGCGCCAGAAATATCAATGGTGGCTACCGATTCCCGGCCATGTGGTATGGCTTTGACTGGATTCCGGACCAGAACCACGGCGATAATATCCTCACCACCCTACAAAACATGCTGCTCCAAGCGGATGGTTCTAAGATTTATGTATTACCGGCGTGGCCCAAGAGCTGGAATGTCTCGTTCAAATTGCACGCACCTTCTAACACCACGGTCGAGGGTGTCGTCAAGGCGGGTAAATTGGAGCAACTCAAAGTCACCCCGGAATCCCGGGCCAAAGACGTAGTCAACATGTTCAAATAGCGAAATAATAACTAACCAACTAGCAAGACAATCCAGCATCATGCAAAACTATCGAGCAGCTAATCTGATTATTGGGGAGCGCCGGCATCCTGTCGGCAGAGTTCGGCATTTTGCCGAGCACGCCAATGTATGGCTATGTCTCGCCACCTTGTGGCTGATCCCGCTGGCACCTGGGCAGGCCGCCGCGCCCTTACCCAAGAGTTTGCCAAACATTCTTCTCATGGTGGGCGACGACATTGGATGGGGAGATATCGGGTGTTACGGATCGACCCAAATCAAGACACCTAACATTGATAAAATTGCGAAGGAAGGCATGCGTTTCACCAGTGGCTATGTGACTGCGGCGCTTTGCAGTCCCTCGCGGGCTGCCATCATGAGTGGCATATATCAACAGCGGTATTGTCTGGAAAACAATCGGATGGCAGAGTCGAAGGAATCGGGTCTGGATCTCAATCTCAAAACACTCGCGGATGTATTGGGCGGGGCGGGATATGCCACCGGCCTGATTGGCAAGTGGCATCTTGGCGTCGGTCTAAACAAAGAGTACACCCCCCTGCGGCGCGGATTTCAGGAGTTTTTCGGCTTCTATAGTTATGAGACGAGCTATAAGCCCGCCACCATGATTCGTGGCGAGGAACCGGTGAAGGAAACCCGGCGCAGCACCGTGGCCTTTGCGGAGGAAGCCTGTGCCTTTATTGATCGGCATAGCGCCAAGCCGTTTTTCCTGGAAGTAGCGTTTAATGCAGCCCACACGCCGTTGGAAGGAGCCCGCAAGGATATAGTTGCTGCGAAGTTCTCAGATATCACAGACCCGAGTTTCACCAACTCTCCCGCTAATGACGTCAAGCGCCGCAACTTCTGTGCGATTGTCTCAGAACTCGACGATGAGATTGGCCGTATCATGAGTAAATTGAAGGAAACCGGATTGGATGAAAAGACCCTAGTCATCTATGTTTCTGATAATGGCGGCTGGATCTCTCAGGGCGGCAATAACGCTCAGCTGCGTGGCGGTAAATGGGGAATCTATGAGGGCGGTCAACGCGTCCCCTTTATCTGGCGCTGGCCGGGCACTCTGCCTGCCGGCAAGGAATACGCCGCACCCGTGAGTTCTCTGGATTTCATGCCCACATTTGCAGCCATGGCCGCTACGGAACCTCCCAAAGGCATCGATGGACTCAATTTGCTACCTTACCTTCGCGGCGAGAAACAGGGAGCGCCTCACGGCGACCTATTCTGGAAACTCAGCGGCCAATGCGCCATCGTTCGCGATCAATGGAAAATGGTTCTTTTCAACGCCAAACCCCGGGAGCCGGAATTGTACGAATTGAGCAAGGATATCGGGGAGCTGAATAACGTCGCAGGGGATAAGCCGGAGTTGCTGGATTCCATGAACAAAGAGTGGGTCAAATGGAATGCCACACACCCACCTGCCTACGTCCCGCCAAAGCCTGCCCCACCCATGCCTGCCCCAACTAAACCTAATGGCAGCAATTGAGCCATGGTGATGGATTCATGCCTGTAGAGAATTGTTATGAAACATATGATGAATTGTAGTTTAATGACTGGCGTGATTGTGCTTGCCGGTGCCCTCGGTCTATCAGCCGAAGTACCGCGCCCCGAGCATCCGCGGCCAGACCAGCAACGGGACAACTGGATGACCCTCAACGGCGAGTGGCAGTTTGAGATTGACAAAGCGGCGGACGGGGAATCACGCGGTCTCACCTACGGCAAGGATCTCAATGCCAAGATTATGGTTCCGTTTTGCCCGGAGAGCAAGTTATCAGGTCTGTGCATACCGACGACGCAGCATATGAAGGACGTCTGGTACCGCCGCACGTTCACGTTGCCTCCGGCCATGCTAGGCAAGCGCGTTAGAATCCATTTCGGTGGCGTGGATTACAAGACGTGGGTATTCATTAACGGCCAAGCCGCTGGGATGCACACCGGCGGGAATGTGGGATTCACCTATGAAATCACTCAATTCCTCAAGGCGGGACCCAATGAAGTGGTGGTTAAGGTGTTCGATAACTTGTGGTCAGGCCTCCAGCCAGGAGGCAAGCAGTCAAAAGGCGATCAGAGCGCGGGCTGTTTCTACACCAGAACCACCGGTATCTGGCAACCTGTGTGGTTGGAGGCGGTGGGATCATCGTTTATCGAAAACATATCGGTCGTTGCTGATCCCGATAATACGAGGGCGCTCATCGAGGTGAAAATTAACGGTGCAGACAAGGATCTTAATATACTGGCAGAAGCGTTTGCTGGCGGCCGTTTGGTTGGCTCTGACAAAACCACTGGTTCGTGGCAGGGCCGCCTGGTGATTAACCTCAAGGAAAAGCACCTATGGGATCCCGGTTTGCCGTTCCTCTATGATCTCAAGCTCACGCTCTTAAGCGGCAATACCAAGCTCGATGAGTTGCAGAGTTACTTCGGCCTACGCAAACTCGCAATAGATGGCCGCAAGATTCTAATCAATGACAAACCCGTCTTTCAACGGTTGATACTCGACCAAGGGTTTTATCCGGATGGGCTATGGACTGCTCCCTCTGACGCGGCTCTCAAGCACGATATCGAGATGAGTATGGCCAGCGGTTACAACGGGGCGCGCCTTCACCAAAAGGTGTTTGAGCCCCGGTTCCTCTACTGGGCCGACAAACTAGGCTATCTGGTATGGGGCGAATATCCCAACGCGGGTTACGGTAATCAGCGCGAGGGGTTTTCTGCAGTTGTCAATGAATGGACCGAGATACTGTTGCGCGATAAAAGTCATCCGGCAATTATCGGCTGGTGCGCTTTCAATGAAGACTTCGAGGGCACTGGAGAACTCCATCAAATGATCTGGAATATCACCAAGGCCATCGACCCGACACGACCAGCCTTGGAGGCCAGCGGATGGATGCATACCCTGCCCAACCCGGAAGTCAGGGACGCCCACGATTACACCGGCGAACCTCAACACTTGCACAAAAAGTGGCTAGACTATTTCTCCGGCCCGCCTGAAGGCCCCCTTGCACCGGCTCGCTATGTCGGCCTCGCCGTATCGCAGACAGATACCGGCGTGCCCTTCATGGTCAGCGAGATCGGCGGTATCGGCTGGGCCACCGAGGGTGGCTGGAGCTATGGCAATGGCCCCAAAACCCTCGATGAATTCTATGCCCGCTACCAGGGCACCATCAATGCCATGCTCGATAATCCGAATTTATTTGGTTTTTGCTATACCCAATTGACGGACATTGAACAGGAGCGAAACGGATTATATTTCTATGATCGCAAGCCAAAATTTGATGTCCGCAAACTCCATGATATCACATCACGCCAGGCGGCCTATGAACGCAATGAACCGGTGGCCCCTAAACCCGTTGTCACCGTAGTTGATGCGAAATGGAGAATTCTTGTGGGGGCCTTGCAGGACGGAAAACTGAGCACTCCCTATCAATATACTACCGACAAGCCAGCTGCCGATTGGACCACGGAAGGCTTTGATGCTGCAAAGTGGAAGACCAGCCTGGCACCGTTCGGTCATGGGGATGGAAAAGTCCGAACTGACTGGACAACCGCAGACATTTACCTCAGGAAGACCTTTGACTATGACGGCGGGGATCTGAAGAAGGGTGGAGTGGTCATCTATTACGATGAAGACACCGAGGTTTACGTGAACGGAATGAAGATTCTCGGAGTGAGCGGATTCATTGGAAACTATCAATTGAAAATGGTGACCGAGCCGCTGCGCAAGGCCTTGAAGAAGGGCTCCAACACCCTTGCCGTTCATACTCACCAAACGCGAGGCGGCCAGTATATCGACTTGGCTCTCCTCATTGAATGACGCCGCCAGGATTTGTCTGTTTTTCATGCCCCAACAGCGCTTGTTTAAACCCATTTCACCCACAAAATTGACCTCAAATTCACAACGTTTTCCTCATGAAAAATATGCATAGATACCTTTACCCCATGACAGCATCCATCCTGCTAGGTTCGGCATCCCTCCGCGCCGCACCCGACCAGGCATGGCTCGATTCGTATAAAATCATTTGGGATAGGCAGAGCACGGATGCGCGCGGCTCGATGCCCATCGGGGGCTGCAACATAGCCCTCAACGTATGGGTGGAAAAGGACGAGTTGCTGATATATTTCGGCAGCCCGGATTCATGGAGTTACCGGGGTGCAGGATTCAATACACAGATGCAAACCAAGCTCGGTCGCTTACGGCTGAAATTTTCCCCGGTGGCATGGGCCAATGAGTATCGCCAGGAATTCGACGTTGCTAGTAACTCGATCGTGCTGAGCGGGAAAACCACCGACGGCCAAGCGATCAAATTGCGTGTATGGATAGATGCCTTGCAGCCCGTGGTACACATCGAAGGCCAATCTGATAGTCCGCTGGATGCAGCGGTGGCCGTTGAATATCCGAGTGGATTGGCCATGGCACCGCACAATGCAGGCCAGACATACGGCCCCTTGGTTCGCGAGGGTCGCATCGACGGAGACTCGCTCGAGTGGTGGGAGCGCAGCCCGGCCATCGACGAGGGGCGCAACGAGTATATTCGCAGATTCAATATCAAGGAGTTCGCCGAGTTACTTCCCAATCCGATGGCTAACAGAACCATGGGTGGCCGGCTTTCCGGCGTTGGGTTTGTGGCAGACGGCACAGGGCAGGGGACCTATGACGGCAGAGAGTTCAAGTCAGTGAAATTGAAATCTGCCAAGCCGCTCAAAACATTCGACTTGCACGCGTCGCTGCGCATCGCCCAGGACGCCACGCTCGAAGAATGGCAGACGCAGGTGAAAACACTCGAACTGGCCAAGCGTGCGAGTGACCAGGCAGATTGGAAGGCGAGCGTGGCTTGGTGGCTTGCGTTCTGGGACCGCAGTCGCATCGTGATCAACCCGGGCAAGGGGCCTGACGATCCGGCCTGGCAGACGGGACGCAACTATCAATTATTCCGGGCTCTGTTAGCCAGCAATCGTACCGGCGAGTTTCCGACGCTTTTCAATGGAGGTCCATTTGCCTGTGAGCCAAACCCGGATATGCGCAATTGGTTTGACTGTCAGTTCATGGCGCAGAACCAACGGCTCGTCTATTGGCCGATGCTCAAGAGCGGCGACTTTGACTTGCTCAAAGTGGGCTTGGAGTTTTACCGGCGCAGCACCGATTTTCATACTGCCTGGGCGAAGCATTTCTGGAAAATTGATGGACTGGTATTTCCCGAGGGGATGGGTATATACGGCGCGGATTGGTCACCCAATCCCGAAGGACACAGTGGCATGGCACATTTGACGTATCATAATGTAAGTGGTATGGAGTTTGCCATCATGATGCTTGATTCCGGCAGTTATGGTGGCGCCGATATCAGGCCTTACCTGCCTATCGCCCTAGGTTATCTGAAGTATTTTGACCAGTTCTATCGGGAGCAAACGAAAAAGCTAACGGGCAAGGAACTTGATGAGAAGGGGCGTCTGGTCATCTTCCCCGGTAATGCCATAGAGATGTATCAGCAAACTCGCAATGACGCATGCACCATTTCCGCTCTGATGGCGTTGAGCAAAACCGTGCTAGACTTGCCGACGAAATTACTGACCGCCGAGCAGCGCGCGTTTTGCGAGGCGTTGCGCAAGACATTGCCGCCGTTGCCTACCCGCGAGCGGCGCGAGCACCAGACGCTTGCGCCCGCCGAATCATGGAAGTCGGCGTCCACCTGGGATAATATCGAATTGCCTGAGTTGTATCCCGTATTTCCATTCCACGTCTATGGAGTTGGTAAGCCGGGCCTCCAACTGGCACGCGACACCTGGGAATTCAGTTTCGATCAGCCGCGCCAGAAACGCAATTTCTGCTGGTATCAAAGCCTGATTTATACCGCCGACCTTGGGCTAACGGAAGAAGCGCGCGAGTACGCTATGGGCAAACTACTTTGGCCCTATCATGAAAAGGGAGGGCAATCCGGCATGCGCTATCCGGTGTTTTATGATACACACGGTTTCTGCCAGCGGCCGGACTTCGATCACGGAGGCTCGGCCATGGTCGGCTTGCAGGAGATGCTTATGCAAACCGTCGATAAGAAAATCCTGCTATTTCCGGCTTGGCCCAAGGACTGGGATTGCGAATTCAAACTCCACGCTCCTTTCGGCACCACCGTCGCTGGTATCCTCAAGGCAGGTAAATTGGAAAAACTTTCAGTCACCCCGGAAGCCCGCGCCAAGGACGTCGTTAATATGCTGCCAAAATGATGGTGGGGAGTGCTGGTGTCCCGCCGGCTGCGTCCGGCATCCTGCCGGACGCCTCTTCAGGAAATGAATCGAAATCGTCACTGCTTGAAAATTTATCAATACTATATATGAATACCCCAATAACACTTAATGCACAAAAAACTGCTCGGCAAGATACCGGCGCTCCCCAAGATGCCGGAGTTCCACAATACAGTCGGTTCATAAGAATGGCGATATTGCTGGGACTTGTGAGCTGCCTCGGATATTCCGGGACTCTCCGGGCAGAGGACGCCAAAGCCTCCCTGTCTCTGTCGTCCCCGGTTTCCTGCCAGGTGTTCCAGCGCGGCAAGACGAATACGGCGGCAATCCTGATAGAAGGCACAGTCAGCGAAAGCGCCGACGTGATCGAAGCTATGGCCGACTTGGCACCTGGCGCAAAACGCGGCACGCCAGTGAAATGGGTCGCCATCACGGCTAAGGGGCAGAAGGTTGCCGGGAAATTCACCGGTCGCCTTACCTTACCAGCAGGCGGTTGGTATCATCTAACGGTGCGTGCACGCACAGCCACCCGGTTACTCGCGGAACAGTCAGTGGACAAGGTGGGCGTAGGCGAGGTGTTCGTCACGGCCGGACAATCAAATTCCGCCAATTTCGGCAACCCGCAACAAATGGCTAAAGATGAACGAGTGGTCTATTTTAATGGCAAGGCATTTGTGCCCGCGCAGGATCCAATTCCCGGTGGTTGTGGTGGCGGCGGGAGTCCGTGGGCATTGTTAGGTGATCGCATCGCCGCGTCGCAGCAGGTTCCCGTTTGTTTCCGCTCCGCCTCCTTGAATTGGACCGAGGTGAAGGCATGGCTTCCGCCGGATACCGAACTCTATAAGAATCTTTCATCCTGTGTACAAGTCTTCGGCAAGGACGGCCTGCGTGCGGTGCTCTGGCACCAGGGGGAAAGTGACACTCTGGTTAGAACTTCAGCCGAGACGTACTGCGAGCGCATCAAAACCATCGTCGAAGCTCTAAACAAGGACGCCGGCTATTCCTTGCCTTGGCTCGTCTCTCAGGCGTCCTTCCATCCAGGGTCCCAAGCTCCGGCACAAGCAGAGGTGGCCAAGGGGCAAAAATTGTCATGGAGCAAGAAGATTTGTTTTCAAGGGCCGAACACCGATGATCTGCTAGGCGCGGAATACCGGCACGACGGCGTTCACTTTAATCAGAAGGGCCTCGACAAACACGCCGAGCGGTGGCATGACGCACTGAGCCACGCATTTAAGTGGAACATTGCGGCAGGCGGCACCAAATCCCTATGATTCGGCTGCGTTTTCCATCAGTCAGTCCAGGAGTAAATTGTAGCGGGCAAGAAACCACAACATGATAAAACAAGCAAAGAGCGGTGCCACCAGGTGTCTTGCAATTCTGTTAACCGCGTGGGGGATCTCTCAGGCGGGAGCCGCCGAGGCCCCACCCGGCGATCCATATGGAATCATGCGCAAGCCGCTCCCGCCCAAAGTGGTTGTTCTGACCTTCGATGATGCCTGCCTGAGCCATGCGACCATTGTCGCTCCATTGCTCAAAAACCTTGGTTTTGGAGGTACGTTTTATGTATCGGACGCGTTTGGTTTTGGCGGGCGCAAGGATTGGTACATGACCTGGGAGCAGATCAAATCCCTCAATGACGCCGGCTTCGAAATCGGCAATCACACGCTCGGCCACGGGCAGTTGGGAGCCACCGGCCTGGATGGCTGCCTATCTGGACTCATGGGCATCGAGAAACCCTGCTTGGCACACCATATCGCCAAACCCACGACCTTCTGCTGGCCATTCTATAGCGTGAATAATAAGTTTCTGCCGGTTCTAACTGAAAATGGTTACGGCTTCGCAAGGGGTGGCCATGAACGCCCTTATCAGCCAACACTCGATAATCCGCTAGACGCGCCGTCCTTCACAATCGTGGCCAACACACCGGCCGCCGCCTTTTCCGCCGCGCTCAAGCAGGCAACCCCGGGACGGGTCGTCATTTTCACTTTTCATGGTGTGCCGGATTCGGAACATCCGGCAGTCGGTGTGGATCCCGCCCGTTTTGCCGAGATGATGCAGCAATTGAAGGACATCCCATGCACGGTCATGGCGATGCGCGATCTGGCCGCCTATGTTGATACGGCCAAAGCGGCCCAATTGCTGGCGCGCCCGATGTGTTATCCTTGGGGTGGGAGGGGCCCGGCCTGGGGATGGGTCACCCGCAAGGATAACCGGCTCTATCTCTGCGTCGATAAACTTCCCGCCGACCGCAAGCTGACCTTGCCCGGCATGACCACCAAAATCGCCAGCGCGTGTTTTCTAGCAGAACCAAAGGTGTCACCGCTGGTCATAACCAAAACCGATGCCGGTATCCAGACCATCACTGTCCCGGAACTCCCACCCGCTACGTTTGGTGCTAATCCCTTGGTCATTGTTGCCACTCTGCAAGGGGGGCCGATTGCCACCCTCCTGGACTTCGACTTTCCCGGCTTGCCTGCAACTACCATAACCGGCAACCAGATCCGTGTGCAGGTGCCGAAGGTTACTGATCTAACGAAATTGGCTCCCACCTACCGCACGGGCTCTCCGCTGGTCAAAGGCACGCCTACTTCCGGATCTATCAACGATTTCAGCAAGCCCAAAACCTACACCATCGCCGCGCCGGATGGAACCACCCGCGCCTACGTCGTTACGGTCACCCCGACCTTGGGAGCGATCGGCTTGTGCAATCCCAGCTTTGAGACCTTTGATGTTTTGAATGACCAGGACGACACTTACGGCAGAAATCCCGGCGGCACGGGTTGGACATTCAAACAAGCCAAGGATGGCGACGAGGTGGGCATCAACTTGGTCACCGGCGGCCCGATTTTCGCCCCGCCCGCCCCGGATGGAACGCAACACAGTGCGTTCATACACGGTGCCGGCAATGGCATCTCGCAGGCGGTCATGTTCGACTCGGGCGAATATACAATCAGCTTCGATGCCGTTAAGCGTAATAACTATGGAACGAGCGCCACGCCCGTTACCGTGAGCATCGATGGCAAACCTGTGCTTGCTCTGCAGGCGTCCCAGATAAGCGACAAATGGCACGCTTACACGACGCCGGCTTTCGCCGTTACTTCCGGTAGTCACACGCTCGCCTTCACCCTTGGCGAGGGTGAGAGTATGGGCCTCATCGACAATGTGGAAATCGCCAGAGTGACCAAAAGACAACCCCTCAAATGATAGAATCATCCATCATCCATCCCACCCGCATATACCACCCGCTCATCAGATCGGCCCTTCTAGCGGTCGGTTTGATAGTGCCGCTCATTCAGAGCGCATCCGCCGAGGTGCGCCTGCCCCATATCCTCAGTGATAACATGGTGCTCCAGCGAGACCTGCCGATTACTGTCTGGGGCTGGGCCGGCCCTAATGAGAAAGTGACCGTTCGCCTCGGGAAATCATCGATTTCTACTCCCGCGAGTGCCGATGGCAAATGGGCGCTCAAGCTGCCCAAGATGCCGGCGGGCGGTCCCTATCAGATGACGGTTGCCGGAACCAACACGCTCACACTCAGCAACATTCTCATCGGAGAGGTGTGGGTTTGCTCCGGACAATCGAATATGGCCAAGCCGATTGGTATTCATCCCGGGCAGCAACCGTGTATCAATTATGAAAAGGAAATAGCGGCAGCTGATTATCCGCAGATCCGCTTAATGGAAGCTCCACCGGAAAATCCACGGACACCTTCCGACGATATTGCCGCGGCCCAATGGTTGGTATGCACGCCTCAGAATGTTGTCGTGAAACGCGGTGACGGGCACGGGTTTTCCGCCTGTGCTTATTTTTTCGGACGCGAGCTTCATAAGGAACTAAAAGTGCCTATAGGCCTGATTGCCGCGAGCGTAGGCGGATGCGCGTGTGAGCCATTCACGCCGCCAAATGGTGACCGTTGGATGGGCATGATTCATCCGCTGACACCCTATGGAATTCGTGGTGCGATATGGTATCAGGGAGAGTCCAATCTAGCAGACGGATTGCTCTATCATGATAAGATGAAAACCCTCATCACTGCATGGCGCAAAGCCTGGAATCAAGGCGAATTCCCTTTCCTCTATGT
The DNA here is from genome assembly GCA_037133195.1 of Verrucomicrobiota bacterium. Classification (GTDB taxonomy): domain Bacteria; phylum Verrucomicrobiota; class Verrucomicrobiia; order Verrucomicrobiales; family Akkermansiaceae; genus Luteolibacter. Next base: position 23,605 of record JBAXOP010000012.1, read on the forward strand.
GCAAGTCGCTCTCTCCAAATACAGCGAAGACGTCGAAATGGCACCCAGACTTTGGGAGGCTCAAACAGCCACCCTGGATGTCCCCAATACCGGCATGGTCGTCACCCATGATATTAGCAGCTATCCCGATTGCCATGCCCTCAATAAACAGGATGTCGGCCACCGACTCGCCCTCTGGGCACTCGCCAAAACCTATGGAAAATCAAACTTGGTTTATTCCGGACCTATCTATAAATCCATAGCCCCCGCTCCCGGATCTGGCCCGTCCAAGCTCCGCATCCAATTCAACTCCATTGGCAGCGGCCTAGCCAGCCGCAACGGCAAACCTCTGGATCATTTTACTATCGCAGGTGAGGATAAGAAATTTGTTGAGGCGAAGGCCGAGATTGACGGCAAGAGCGTGCTTGTCTGGAGCGACGCTGTACCCAAGCCTGTTGCAGTTAGATTCGGATGGCGGCAGGATGCGGATCCGAACCTCATGAACAAGGAAGGGTTGCCCGCTTCTAGCTTCCGCAGCGATAATTGGAAATAACACAATAAGAATGCCCCCTATGAAATACCCTGCCAGAGCCGCCATCAGCTTGCTGCTAACCGCGTTCCCCTGCACCGCAGCTGACTTTTTTCTGAAGAACGGTGACACGGTCGCTATAATGGGCGACAGCATTACCGAGCAACACCTATATAGCACCTATGTGGAGACATGGGCGCTTACACGCTTCCCCACATGGGATATCAAATTTTTCAATCTTGGCATAGGCGGCGACAATGCGGGTGGTGGCGGCAATCGCTTCAAACGCGATGCGCTCGGTTGCGGGGCCACCGTCATGACCGTCAATTTTGGGATGAACGATTGTGGCGGGCCGGGTAGCACGTTTGACGAAAACCGATACAAGGAATTCAAAAAGGCAATGCAGATGATTGCCGATCAGGTCAAGACAGCCAACATTCGCGTTGCCTGGTGCACCACCACTCCCGCTGAGGTGATGGATGAAGGGCCGTCGGTCCTGCCCTATATCCTCAATCTCGAGAAGTATTCAGGAGCGGTCAAGGAGATAGCCGCGTCTAACGGGAATGCCTTGTTTATTGACCAATTTCATCCGTTTGTGGCGGCTATAGACAAGGCACGAGCAGCCAATCCGAAAAACCGGATAGGAGGCGGCGATGTGGTCCACCCCGGGCAAGCCGGCCAGACGCTCATGGCAGCGGAGATTCTCAAAGGCATGAGTTTTCCAATGCTCGTAGCAGCGGTGGAAATCAACGCTACAAGCCACAAGGTTGTGCAGAATAAGAACTGCCAGATTGAAGGACTGAAAGTAGCCGCAAGCGGTGCGATCGAGTTCCAACAGAAAGACAACGCGCTGCCGTTCTTTCCTGATGGAGACGCCAAAAATATTCTGCAGTGGGTGCCCATCCTCGAGCAAATGAACGGCTACTACCTGAAAGTAACCGGCCTTAAGACGGACCGGTTTGAGGTCCGTCTTGGCGGGGTGAAAGTCGCGGATTTTTCCGCTGCCCAGCTAGCTGCGGGAGTCAATCTGGCAGCACCCGCTCTGGCCGCCGGGCCTATTGCGGAGCAGGTCAAGGCGGTGGCAGCTGCCATCAGCGCGAAAAACAGTTATTTTCATGACAGGATTTTCGGCAGCGTGCTGCGTGGGGGAGGCGTGCCTGAGTTTATGGGCATATCGCCGGATCAAGTCGAAGCTAAACGCTTGGAGGTTTTCAACGAGCGCATGAAAAAGATGCCCGAGTTATTTGCCGCCATCCGGAAAGCCCGGATGATGCAAACTCATAAGGTAGAGATAATCACGCTAACGGAAAATTCGAAATAGTAACAATACATATTATATGACACGCAACCTCAAGATTGGTTTATCCCTGTATCTGGCAATGCTGACAACGGCATTTGCCCAGTATCCCGGCTGGCAGCATGCCGGTTCGTTTTACATTTTGACAACGCCTGATGGTGCTGGCCTGCCGGCCAACGCAACCGAGGAGGGCTTTCCGCTGCTGGTGCGCCTTGACAAGGGCACGTTTGATTTTAAGCAGGCGCAGGCTGATGGCGGCGATATTCGCTTCGCAGTGGCGGGCAAACCGCTGGTCTATCAAATCGATCAATGGGATGCCGCCGCCGGTGTGGCCGCCATCTGGTTGCGCATTCCGACTATCCAGGGCAACGCGCGTCAGAAGATTGACATGTTTTGGGGTAAGACCGATGCGAAGGGAGAAACGAATGGCAAGGCGGTGTTCAATGAATCGAATGGATACCTAAGCGTCTGGCACATGGGCGAATCGGTGACGGATGAAGTTGGCTCGACGGTGGCCAAGGATACGGGCACCACGGGGGCGGTCGGGCTTATAGGTGCGAGTCGGCATTTTCCCGGTGGGATGGGGATCAATTGCGGAGAGAAGATCGCCAACTATCCGACGGGTTCCAGCCCGCATAGTACGGAAGCATGGTTCAGGGCCGAACAAACGAACGCGCCCATCATGGCATGGGGGAATGATGCGCCGCAGGGGAAATTGATTCTTCAGATTGCCAGCCCTCCGCACATCAAGGTGGAGTGCTGGTTTTCCGGGGCGGACGTTCAAGGGCAGGGGAAACTTCCTTTGTCTGAATGGATTCATGTGGTTCACACCTTTCAAAATGGTGATTCCAGAATCTATGTTAATGGTGCGCTTGACGGCAGTTCAAAGTCCACCAGTGCACCGCTGGCGATTAAGAGCCCGGCTCGTATGTATCTTGGTGGCTGGTGTGATAATTACAAGTTTATCGGTGATATTGATGAGGCACGCATCTCCAAGGTCACCCGTTCTGCCGATTGGGTGAAGCTTGAGTATGAAAACCAGAAACCTCTGCAATCCCTCGTCGGCCCGCTCGTACAACCGGGCACCGATTTTGCAGTCTCCGCGAAAGCCATAAACCTGTTGGAAGGCAAGAGCGTGACTGTGACCGCTAAGGCGGGTGGCGCACAAAAACTTTACTGGATCATCAAACGCGGCGACAAGGAAACCCTGGCCTCAGCCGACCGGTTCTCCTTCAACCTGGATGCCGGACGTGTGACAGGCGATGACTCATTCACTCTCCAACTCAAGGCGGTATTTGCCAGTCAGGTTAGAACCATTGATATCCCGGTTTCTATCAAGGAAGACATACCCGATCCGGTTTATACCCTGCTCGCGCCGTCGGCCTGGAATGGCCGCGACACGATCGAGGTGGTTCCCCAGATCACCAATATGCCAGCCATGCAGGCAAAGGGGGGCACGACTCTGAAAACTCAGTGGAGCGTTTCCGGTCTGGCCGTCATCAACGAGCAGGTCCCCGGCAAACTCATTCTTAAACGCAGTCAAAATAGCGGCAAGCTGAGCGTCACTGCAATTGTTTCTAACGGAGGTAAGCCAATTACCCAGACTATCCAGATCGCGGTCAAAGAGCCCGCGAAGGAAGCGTGGGTGCAGCGTGCTCCCGGCCAGGATGAAAAGCCCGTGGACAACCAGTTTTTTGCTAGAGACGACAACAACGAAGGGACGCTTTACTACAACGGGGCGCTGAGTGAAGCCGCCGACGGGGTGTTTTTAAAGCTTTATGCCGACGACAAGCTGGTAAAAACCGAGATTCAGAAACCCAAAGCAGACAAGAGTTATGCCTTAGCCGTCAAGCTCAAGGCGGGACTGGTCATCTACAAGGTTGAGTTCGGAACCAAGAGCGGCAGTACTGAGAAAATCCAGCAATCGGTAACCAATCTGGTGTGCGGTGATGCCTATATCATCGAGGGTCAGTCCAACGCCGTGGGCTTCAATTACGAGGGGACCGACAAACGCCAGGACCTAACGCGCACCAATAGCCCGTGGATCCGCAGTTATGGTGGTTGCGGCGAGGCAGCTGATCCGCTTACCGGTGGTTGGGGCAATGCCGTGGTGGAACGCTTGACTCCTACCTCCCCGGACCGCGTCCATTTCATCAGTGTGTGGGGCATGGCTCTGGCTAAAAAACTTGTTGAGGACACCAAGATTCCCGTCTGCATCCTCAACGGGGCCGTCGGCGGCACCCGTATTGATCAACACATGCCCGATCACATCAAAACAGCTAACAAGGAACGACCGATTTACAATAACCTCAAGCAGCGCATAATCGCCGCCAAGTTGACCCACGGTATTCGTGGAGTCATGTGGCACCAAGGTGAAGCTGATCAGGGGAGTGACGGCCCGGATAATTGTTATGGTTGTGAGATGTATGAGAAGTATTGGATGGCGCTTACTTCCGCTTGGAAACAAGACTATCCGAATCTCCGGCATTACTATCTATTTCAAATCTGGCCCAACGCCTGTTCTCAAGGCGGGACCAGAAACAGCGACAAGTTGCGCGATGTTCAGCGCCGCCTCTCGCGCCTCTATTCCAGTCTCAGTGTCGTGCCAACCCTTGACGTCCCCAGCGGGGCCAATTGCCATTTCAAAACCAATGATTACGAGAAAATGGGACAAGCCATGGCTCCATTGCTAGAACGCGATATTCATGGCAAAGTCTTCACCCAGCCAATCTCTTCCGCTGACCTGAAAATTGCTTTCTATACCACTTCTAAAAAGGACGAGATATCCCTCGAGTTTGACCAACCGGTGGCTTGGATCGACGCACTCGCCACCCAGTTCTATCTGGACGGTGAAGCAGGAAAAATCGTCTCGGGTAGTGTGTCGGGCAACCTGCTTACGCTTAAGCTCGCCGCGCCCTCCAGCGCCAGTAGTATCACATATATCACAGATAAGAGGTGGGACCCCAAGACCCTGCTTTACGGCAAGAACGGTCTCGCTGCACTCACTTTCTGCGAGGTGCCTCTGGAGGCCACGAAATCCACCCCACGATAATCCCTGACAATGAGATCGATGATGCTAAATAGATTCATACCATTATTGCTGCTGTTTTCGATTTGCTTGCTGGTCCGGGCGCAGGCAGATGATCTGGCGGAATACTTCATCACTCCGCCAGACCAAGCCAAGCCGCAGACGTGGTGGCACTGGATGAACGGCAATATCACCAAGGAGGGCATCACTGCCGACTTGGAGGCGATGAAGCGCGTCGGTATCAATGGTGCCCAGATTTTCAACGTGGACGAGGAGATACCTGCAGGCCCCGCTCCTTTCATGTCGCCGCAGTGGCTGGAAATGTTTCACTACGCCGCCACCGAGGCAAAACGCTTAGGAATGGAACTGGGTTTCCATAACTGTGCTGGCTGGTCATCGAGCGGAGGACCGTGGATGAAACCCGAACATGCCATGCAGACCGTGGTAACGCGCGAGGTGCGTGTCAAAGGACCGGTTCGCTTCGATGCCGTGGTGCCCCAGCCTAATGCTACTCATGACTATTATCGCGATATTGCGCTGCTGGCGTTCCCGACACCCGACAAGCAGGTGGCTATCGAGAATCTTGCCCGCAAATCCCTCAGCGGTGCGAGTGCCTATGGCCAGCAACCGTCCGCATCCGCAGTTGCGCCTCAAGCCGTAATCCAACACTCGAAAATATCTGATTTAACAAAACTTCTGGCGACGGATGGCAAACTCACATGGGATGTGCCGGAGGGAAATTGGACGATTTTGCGCATTGGTCACACGCCCACGGGTGCAATCAATAGTCCGGCCCCTCAAGCCGGTCGCGGGTTGGAAGTGGATAAACTAAGTCGCGAGGCGTTCGACGCATTCTGGGCTGGCGGGGTGGCTCCAATTCTTGGCAAGCTAGGGCCGCTGGTAGGCCAGTCTGTCAACCACTGTCTCATCGATAGTTATGAGGTTGGATGCAACAATTGGACAGCTCGATTTCGGGATGAGTTTATCAAACGCCGCGGCTACGATCCAGTTCCATACTTGCCGGTGCTAGGCGGTTGTTATGTTGATAGTGGCGAAATCACAGAGCGCTTCCTCTGGGATTTCCGCCGCACTATCGGTGATTTATTTTTTGAGAACTACTATGGGTATTTCAGCGAAGTATGCAGCAAAAACGGTTTGAAGGCATCCATGGAACCGTATAACGGCCCGTATGAATGCCTGCAAGTCGGTGCCAAGGCTGATACTCTCATGGGCGAGTTCTGGGCGGATTCTGATAGGGGTGAAGCGGATTCCATTAAACTGGCAGCCTCCGTCGCTCATACTCATGGCATGCGAATTATCGGCGCGGAGTCCTTTACCGCAGATCAAAAAAATGGCAAGTGGTTAAACCACCCGGGAGCAATCAAGGCGCTGGGTGACTTGCAATGGTGCGGGGGTGTGAACCGATTTATATTACATTGTTATGCGCATCAGCCGTGGCTCAACCAAGTTCCCGGCATGACCATGGGCCGCTGGGGCACCCATTTCGGCCGCACTAACACATGGTGGGAGCAATCCCATGCTTGGTTGACGTATGTGGCTCGCGGCCAATCCCTCTTGCAACTGGGACAACCCGTGGCGGATGTGCTCTTTTTCGGCGGCGAGGCAGCACCTAACGGAGGTGTCCATCGCCCGGATCTCAAGGCCAAGGGCTACGATTACGATGCTTGCGGCACAGACCTGCTACCTAAACTCAGTGTTAGTAATGGCCGGATCACAACCCCGGCAGGCACCAGTTATAGTTTGTTAGTTATGCCTGACACCGCATGGATGACGCCAGCGACAGCACGCATTGTGCGCGATCTGGTGGGGAAAGGAGGCACGGTGTTGGCGTCCAAGCCACAGAAATCCCCGGGGCTATCAGGATTCCCGGACTGTGATGTGGAGGTTGGTAAAATCGCCGAGGAAGTCTGGGGAAAGGACACGGGTGAGCATGCCTTCCGTGCCGGGCGCGTCATGAGCGGGCACTCGGTTGAGGCGGCGCTCAAGCAACTTGCGCTGGCCCCGGACTGTGAGACTGCTGCCGGGAGCGTGCCCATGCCTTTCATTCATCGCCGTATCGGAGAGGCCGAGGTTTATCTTGTGTCTAACCAGGAATCACGGCCCCGCAGCGTGATATGCACATTTCGGGTGGCTGGCCGCCAGCCGGAGTTATGGGATGCTCAGACAGGTGGCATCGCGGATGCCTCATGCTGGAGTATTGAGAATGGCCGCACCAGTGTGACCCTGGATCTCGAGCAAGCCGGCTCGGTCTTTGTGGTATTCCGCCGGCCGGTGGCCGCAAGTGCATCTTTGGTGAAATCATTTACCGCGCCGCCAGCACGCGCGCCGTTTCACACGCCGGTGTTGGAGATACTTTCCGCGAGTTATGGCTCGTTGCAATGCGGCACGGGATTGGCTGATGTCACCGAACCGCTTCGGCGCTTGATCCGCGATGGGCGCCTGGAAACTATCGATTACCGTGACTTTGCCGGTGATCCATCACCTAACATGGCAAAAAAGATGCGGGTGGACTATACGGTGGGTGGGCAGCCACATACGGTGACAGTGACGGAGCACCAGATATTGCAATTGCCGCAAGCGGGAGATGGGCCCGGGGATCTGCGCATTGTGCGCGGCGTTTATGGTGGCGTTCTTCCCGAAAAGGTGGAGGTCTTGCCGCTTGCGTTGGCGGATATCAGATCACGTATCTCTCAGAAAGTCCTTGATGGCAAAATTGCGGTGCGAGTTGACAAGGAGCTGGCGGGTGTGGATCCCGCACCACTAAAGCCCAAAAAACTCTGGCTGCAATATGCCATCGATGGCGTCCTGGGAAACCTGGTGCTCGACGATGGCAATGAACTGCGTCTGCCAGACAGGCCCGTGAGCTATCAACCACCCGCGCCAACTCTAACGGTCACTTCAGCAGGCACCGTGTTGCGTGCCTGGGATTCGGGCCGCTATGTGATGGCACCCAACGGGGGCGGCGAGGAAATCGTCCAGGCAGTCGATCTGCCGGAACCTCTGGCGCTCGACGGCCTGTGGAATGTTTCGTTCCAAGCAGAGCGCGGCGCTCCGGCGCAAGCAGTATTCGATAAGTTGATCTCATGGGCCGAGCATTCAGAGCCAGGGATCAAGTATTTTTCCGGCACTGCCACCTATCGTCGTAACCTTGATATCCCGGATGAAATGTTAGGTAAGAGCAAGGAATTGTATCTCGACTTGGGGCGGGTGCAGGTAATCGCCGAAGTCCGTCTCAACGGCCACAATCTGGGCATTCTGTGGAAAGCGCCTTATCGGGTTGATCTAACCAAGGCAGCAAAGGCAGGCAAGAACGCGCTAGAGATAGAGGTTACCAACCTGTGGCCTAACCGTTTGATCGGTGATGAACAACTGCCCGAGGACATCGAGTGGGCAGGTTTGCCACTCAAGCGCTTGCCGGACTGGCTGCTTAACGGTTCTGCGCGGCCGGAGCCGCAGCGGGTGACTTTCACCACCTGGCATCACTGGCGCAAGGATTCGCAGCTCTTGCCTTCGGGCTTGCTCGGGCCGGTGATGCTGCGGCCACTGGCCGTGGTGCCGGTTGCCGGGCGGAAATAGCACTGGCACAACAGCAGCACAAATCGATCATGAAACACCTGCCTTCGCGTTAGGAGCGAAGGCCCTCCAATTCAACACAAATGAAACACGCGATGCTCCACATCAGCTTGCTGTCTCTGCTGGCAGGCACCATGACAATCACATGGTTAGCCGCGGCGCCGATGGTGCCGCAACAGCCGACCCCGCAGTCTGAAGGTCGAACCACCGTTTCGCTCAACGGCACCTGGCAAATCGCCGAGAGCGTTTCGGCTGACGGGATTCCCACGGTGTTCGATCACACGGTGGTGGTGCCGGGAATGGTCAATCTTGCCAAGCCCGCCTTCCCGGATGTGGATCTGTTTGCCAGCCATGAATACCTGATACGCTGGGGAAAGCGTTATGAGTTGTCAGTGCCGATTCCCAAGGATACCGGCAAGTACCTGTTGAAGGCCGTGGCTTATCCTGACGGCTCGCGGCACAAGAGCCCGACTATCAGCCTCCGGAAACTCTCGGTGGAGCCTGTTGCCGAGGTGAAGGCCGACCCGCTCCCAGGAGAAACCAAAGACAAAGCGCCTCCAACAAATGATACAAAGGATCTACTGAAGCCGCAGTAATCAGTTAAATGAAAGGACCCGTGATATGAAGAAAACAAACACAATTGCACTCGTTTCGCTTTTTGCCGCAGCCTTCACCGCCCTCACCCCGTTGCATGCCGCGACGGCGGAGGGTGCCCCGGAAACCCGCATTGTCCTGGATGACGCCGACAGCGGGCGCGTCTTCGAAGGCATCGGCGCGATCAGCGCGGGGGCATCGACGAGGAATCTGGTGGATTATCCTGAAAAGTTGCGGGCCGAAGTTTTGGACTACATGTTCAAGCCGAAATTCGGCGCGAACCTCCAGCATCTCAAGGTTGAGATAGGCGGTGGCGAAAACTCAACCTGCGGTACTGAACCGACGCATGTGATTACCCGCGAGGAGCTCAAGAATCCCGTGCCACGTGGCTACGAGTTCTGGCTCATGGCCGAGGCACGCAAGCGCAACCCGAGGATATTGTTAGACTGCCTGCCGTGGAGTTATCCAGGTTGGATTCCGAACCCGTGGTCGCAGGAGGCGGCGGATTGGTTTGTCGCGTTTCTGGATGTGGCGAAGAAACAGTACGGTCTGAAAATGGACTGGGTGGCGGCGGCGTGGAACGAAAAGGGTTGCGACCTCAACTGGGTTACCAAGACCTTGCGGCCGACGATGGATGCCCATGGCTATGCGGATGTGAAACTGCAAGGTCCTGACAACAACGGGAGCTGGCAAATATTCGATGATTTGGCGAGGAATCCCGAGGCGGACAAGGTGTTGCAGGCGGTCGGCTACCACTATC
>JBAXOP010000013.1:0-33312 GCA_037133195.1 Verrucomicrobiota bacterium
TAGCGGAAGCGTGCTGGCATCCAAGTCAACCAACTTGATTACGGCGCTCCTGACCAAGGTGATGTCATGGGTCACATCGGAGGCAGCCACCGCCACCTCGGCTGCCGCGGGAGCTGTGTAGCGGGCTTTGGCGGCCGTCACGCTGTAAGTTTGATTGCCTTGGACGTAGGCGGTATAGTTGCCGCTTGCATCGCTCGTCACGGAGATCGGGGCCTCGGAATCCGCTGGATTCGGGCTTACGGTCACGGAGGCCCCGTTAACCGGCCCCTCGCTGCTGGACACGACACCCTTGAAAGCCGGGGCCAGCGCCAGCGTGAAATTCTGGCCAGTCACATTTGACCCACCTAACGGGATTGTTAGCGGAGTGGAATTCAGATATCCCCACTTTGATGCCGTTAGATAATAATTAACTGGCGTGCCGGAGTTACCCACGAGCATAGCCGAGTAGGCACCAGTATCGTCCGTTGTGGCAGTGGTGATCACTGCGCCTAGAGCGTCCTTCACGGTCACCGTGGCACTTGCAAGAACACCCGACGGACCGGAAAGCGTGCCGGAAACAGCCACCAACGAGGCATTGCCATCATTCCACAATTGCGCAATATCAGTAGAGGACAATTCCTGGTCGAAAATCTGGATTCGGTCTATTGCGCCCGTAAACCAGTCGCCATTTACCGCAGTGCTACCGATGCACACGATGCTGGAAGTCGGGCTGAACGTGCGAAGGATCGCATCAGCAACGGTGGTGGATTTTTTGACACCATCCACATACAGCTTCTCGGTTGTGCCATTATAGGTGGTCACGATCATATGCCAGGATCCGTAGGCTGGAACGGTGCCGGTGGTGTTGGTGCCACCCCAACCGATCCAGGTGCTGTTAATGTGATCTGAGCAACCCCATTGATCCGTGCTATACCTGAATCGTTCGTATGACGGATTGTAGTTAATAGAACCGCGGGTCGCGCCCGTGCCTTCGGCCCATCCCAGGTACGTGCCGGTATTGCCGGGCGCATAAACCCAGCCCACCGTGGTGTATTGGACGTCGCCACCCTGGATGGCGGACGGCCATGGCACCGTCGAGGTGTTCCAACTGGACTTGAAGTTCAGATTGCCGGTCATGGTCACCGCTGGCCGACCGCCCGTGATGCCCACCGTGAAGGCGGCATTGGAGGCGAATGTCCCGCCCATCGTGCCGGTATTCGTCCAGGTCGCGCCCGAACTGCCGCTGGTGAGACCGGATGCCTGAAGATCGACGAGTTTTACGGCCGCATTTTTGGTGAGCGTGATATTCTGTCCGGTCATGTCGGTGGTGGCCACCCCCACCGCCAGCGATGAGAAATCGGCATGGGCACTCTTCTTGACGGTTAGGTAGTAAGTCGCGTTGGCCGTGATATAGGCGGTGTAGTTGCCTGCGGTGTCGGTATAGACCGTCTGGCTAGGAGTCAGGGTGACTCCGCCATCCGTGCTGGTATTGACGGTGATCGCGGCATTATAAACATTGGCACCATCCGACACATTGCCGGTGATCGCCGGAAGCTTGGCCAGCGAAAAATTAATCCCGGTGATATCAGTGGTCGTCACCGCTGGTGCTGGGTCGTAGTCGGCAGATAGAAAATAGCCCAGCTTGGTGGCGGCGATGTAATACGGGCCGGTATTCTGAGTCACCCCGATCATATAATTGCCGCTGGCATCAGTCGTCACCGAACCCAACGGGCTAACCGAAGCATTGGCGGAAAGCTTGTAGTAAACGGTCGCACCCGCTACGGCCGAGCCGCCGGAGGTGACTTGTCCGCTGATTGCAGACACGCCGCTCAAGGATTTGATATCGGCGGCGGTGAGGGTTTCGGAATAGACTTTGAGCGAAGCCATGGATCCGCTGAATCCCTGGCCTTTGCCGCTGCCGTCGGCATTGCCATACGAGGTTCCCAGAAATACCGGTTGAGCGGGCCACAAATTGAGTGTGCGTGCGACCGAGTTATTAAGTACACCATCCACATAGAGTTTTTCGGTAGTGCCGTCGTAAGTGATTGCAACGAAGTGCCAGGCGCCGGCGGCGGGGGAATTGCCAGCCAGATTGGCGAAGCCCATGTCTGCCGAAAAATGGGTGACAGCCCCCCACCCTGTAGCATTGCCATAATTGAACTGTGCACAGCGGGCGGTGGTTCCTCGCACGCCCCATGTGAGGTATGCTTCCTCGGTGCCGATCGCGGGGTTATACAATTGCGCAATCACCGTGTAGGCATGGCTGCCGGTGATGGTTGCCGGGGCGGTGAACGAGGCCTTCATCCAATTGGCACCGGTGAAGGTCACAGAATTTTTGCCGCCGACGGGCCCAACACTGACGGTAGTTCCGTCATTGCCGAAACTGCCGGCCTGAGTCCCGGTGTTAGCCCATGAGGTCAATGCACCGGCGGGCAGGGCGCTGGCATCCAGACTGATCTCGGGTGCTCCATAGCCTAGTGCTTGGTCCGGCATTAGGATTGTGGCAAGCAATAGGGGGAGCCCTGCTCGGGCTGTCCTCATGATCCCGCAAAACATTGACCGGGCAAAATCAGATGATTCGTTTTTCATTTTTCTTGGATTGTTTGGTGAGGGTTGGCGGACGCGACATACTGCGGGTCATAACCCGTCCCGTCAGCCTGTCACTTAACTCATGCGATATTGTCTGCCCCGCCCACGCCAAAAAAAATTTCTTTTTTTGGCGTGGGCGGGTAACGGGGCGTGGCAAGGCATGGGTCGAGCCGATCATCCGCAGAAGCGGGAGGAATAGGCAACGGCTGCGGGCCGTGCGGCACCCGATGCATCCGCGGGTTATTTCACGCTCATTGTAAGCACCCCGGCGGAAAGCGCGGGCATAATGAAGTGAATGACACCCGCTTCTCGCGTCAGCGGCAGGGGTTTGGGAGCCAATTTCGTTGGCTCATCAAGACTGTTGCGATCGTTTACCAGCCCGCTCACCACCAGCAGTTCGGCTTTAGCATTCGCGAATGCAGCGGAAGTAGATAGCCTGATAGTAACCACTTGTTTTGTCGGGTTCACTGATTTCAGGTAGAGCGTTTTGCCATCCTCACTCAGAGTTGCCACGCTGTTGAGTGGTTGTTCCGGCCCTTCGAGTTTCAACCGCTTGGGCGCGAAGTGCTCCCGCCACAATTTTTCCACCACCCACGCGGGAGCACCGTAGCAGGTCTTGTGGTCGAATAAGATCAAGCAACTGGCCCAACGCGGCTGCGGTCGCTGCGCCGACACGGATTGCAGCCAAACTGCGGGACATGTCATCGGAACCAACTCGCTTTGCCGTTCGAAGCCATTGAGGATCCCGCCGGTGTAAAGTCCCGATCGCCACTCGTCGTTCATCATGCCCCATTCCGAGCAGTAAATGCGCATAGCCGGGTTGGCCGAGTCCTTGATCAACTTGCCGATTTCATCCCGCATGTAGGCTTCGTAGCGCCTCGGATCCTCGATGAAATCCTGCCCATACATGATGCCGTTGTAATAGTGGATACTCAGGAAATCAAAGTCCTTGGCGCACTTGCCAAGCAGCGTTTTGTTCCAGCCGTTGGAGCTTCCCTTGCCGTCGTCATAGCCATAACCGCCACAGGCGATGATCTTGATAGATGGGTCCTTGCCGCGCAAGGCCTGGCTGAACTTGCTGACCACCTCGCCATAACGCTCGGGTCCCATGCCCCATGTCTCGTTATCGATTTCCCACAACTTCACGTGGTACGGTTCGGAGTGTCCGTTCTTGGCACGCAGCGCACCCCATTTAGTGCTGGCATCTCCGTTGCAGTATTCAAGCCAGTCCAGCGCCTCCTGCACACTCAGGTTCATGTTGATCGGCAGAATCGGCTCGGCACCCACGCGTTTGCACAGATCCATAAATTCATCCGTGCCCATCTGGTTGGGGTCCTGATCAGCCCAAATCACGTTAGGGAAGTACTTGCGGCTTTCGCGCGGGCCGATGCCATCTTTCCAAAGATAGGCCGAAGCGAAGCAACCACCCGGGTAACGGATGGTGGCCGGTTTGAGGGCATTGATCGCCTGCAACACGTCCGGCCGGAACCCACCGTGGTCCATCGCACTCTTGGAAAACAGGTTGATCATATCTAGCGATACGTCGCCAGCACCCGCCAGCGCCACCTCGAAAACTGCGTTCTCCACCGTGCGCTCGGCCGTGAACTCGACACTTTGTTTTTTCCAAGTCGGGCCGATATTGCGCAGGTTAGTCGCGAACACCACCTTGCCCATGTCATCGAGCAGACGCACCTTTACCCCCCCTGAGGCCTCACCTTTCAAGTGGATTGAGCCGGTGTAATGCTCGCCTTTGCGGACCATCATCGGCGACTGGCGAACGCCCGACTCGCCTGCTGCAAGGCGGCTGTTAATGCGCAGCGATGAGTTACCGTTGAACGCATCGCTATGTTCGTTAGAGAATATAGCATCGCCGAAGAACCGCCAATAGGTTGGCACGGAGGTGAGTGCATTATGCGGGGGCAAGCCCTCGAACAACGTCTTTCCGGCCAAGTCTTTGACCTTGATCTTGCGGAACTGCACCTTGCTGTTCCACCCGTTCAGGCCCACTGCGCCCTTGAGGATAGGGCCGTCTGTATCGGTATCATCCAACACGCGATGGTCATCCAAAAACGCTTGGATGCGGGCTCCCTCGCAACGAATCCGCACCTTGTACCACCTGCCCTTTTCGATTATTCCTTCCGCGTGTTTGCCCGACGCACCGCCATTTTTCTGCAAGCCGTGCTTGCTGTTGCCCCAGCCGCCGAAGTTCACCCAATAGAACTGTCCGGTGTCGGCCGCCCGGAACATTACGATGAAACCCTCCGAGCCCTCGATCTTACGTGCCTCAAGGGTCAACTCGTAGTCGCCCCACTTCTCATCCCCGAAAACCAGTTTCTTATCGGTGATCAACTGGTTGCTTATGACCGTGTCGTCCTCGATCATCCAGCCACCCCCGCCCTGCGCCTCAAGCGAAGGGTTGAGGATCAAGTCGCCCCACAGCCCGCCGTGTACCGAGTTGAAAATGTGCTCCAGGAATTGCCCGTAGATCCTTGCATCCACGATGTTCTCCACCTTGGACGCATCCACCTTGTAGTTCACCGTGGAGGCTTCTTGTGCGGCAATCCCGGCGCACAATGCGAGCGTTGCCAATCCGCTCGTTATACCTGTTACTGTTGCTTGCCATTTCGTTTGAGGCAGTCGGCATGTTGAATTACTGATAGATTTTCCAACGGCTGGTCGGCTTGGTGGGCTTTGCATGGGGCTACGGGTGTTCATGTATCTATTGGGTGACTACCTCGTTCTTTACTGCGATTTTTCCTAGCTGCTTCCCGCCAAATACTTCCCGGAATGTGCCAACGTCAATTTCCAATCATGGCAGCAGCCTCATCTAACAAAACAGCGGCGAATGCCCAGTCAAACCAATACCAATAAAAGTTCGGACTGGCCCGACGTTGTGCGGCGATCGCGTCGCGGCAGCGGTCAAGCTCGGCGCGAGCGGCATCTGTCTGGCCGAGGCGGAAGTGCACCATGGCGAGGACTGCACCCCGGTTGGCGCTCAAGGCGTCGTTGGAAAAATAGTATTCCAATGACCGGTCGCACAACGCCACAGCCCCGGCGTAGTCATCTTCTCGAAACTTCATGAGGGCCAAAGAAAACGCACGCCAGGCAGCCAGACCAACATTGACATCCGGGCCGCTTTCAGCCAAGGATTGGGCGGCGATTTCAGCCAGCGGTTGGAGTTCGCGAACCATCCTGCGGTCGGTTGGCGTCAACAGGCTGACCTTGACGACCCGCTCGGCTAGGACCGGGTCGGTTGTGTTCGTATAACGGGCGATGGCCGAGCGCCGAAAGTGGTCATACCCGGCCATGTCACCGGCGCTGATGAGAACCGGCGCCTGGCGGAGGTAGTCCATAGTGACTTCTGCGGAATCGTTCATTTGCGATAACACCGCGAAGCGCTCGCCCGCCTTTTGCCAGCGACCGTGGATGGCATGCCAACCGCCCAGCGTGCGATACAGCGTGGCGTATTCCAAACTGGCTTCGGTCGCAGGTATCTCTTGGAGCAATTCGTCAGCCTCTCCAAATTGATCCCGGGCCAATAACACTGTCGCCTGGGTCAGTCGCTGCCGGTTCTCGGCTTCCTTTCGCAATCGCACCTGCTCCATGTGCGCCTCACGTTCCCTAATAAATAGCCAGGTGGATACGCCGAAACCCACCGCCAACGCAACGAATACCGCCGCACCCGCAGCGAAAACAACCTTGTTGCGCCGCACCAGCTTGCCCAAGCGGTAAACCCGGCTCGGCGGACGCGCCAACACCGCCTCCTGATTCAGAAAGCGCCTGACGTCCTGCGCCAGTGCATCCACAGTGCCATAACGCCGCCAGCGGTCCTTCTCCAGCGCTTTCATCACGATCCAGTCGAGGTCACCGCGAACTAACAAAACAGGGTTCCTCGGTTCGACGGGTTGTGGTTGGGTCATGGCAGGCGGTTCCTGGCGTCGGCGCGTCATCAGCACGGTCGAAGGCGGGCAGGGTACGGTTTCGCGCAAGGTCCGGCGCATGGCGGTGAGCCCCGCACCGACGAGTTGTTGCTGCTCAAAGGGCGTGCGGCCAGTGAGCAATTCGTAAAGCAACACGCCCAGACTGTAGATATCGCTGCGCGTATCGACATCCATCCCGCCGGTCTCCGCTTGTTCCGGACTCATGTAGGTGGGCGTGCCGATGAATTGATCAACCGCAGTAAACAACGTGTTGTCGCTCAATCGGCCCTCGGTGGCCTTGGCGATGCCGAAATCGATCACCTTGGGCACCGGCACACCATCGTGCAGGGTGACCAGAATGTTGGACGGTTTGAGGTCGCGGTGGATGATTCCCTTCTGGTGTGCATGTTGGACGGCATGGCAGACTTGGATGAATAATTCCAGCCGCGCCTGCACATCCAGTCGGTGTTCATCGCAATAGTCGGTGAGCTTGAGACCGCGCACCAATTCCATGACAAAATACGGCCGGCCTGTGGCCGTCGCACCGGCATCTAACACATGCGCAATGTTCGGATGTTCCATGAGCGCGAGCACCTGTTGCTCGGCCTTGAAGCGGGCAATGACACTCCGGGTGTCCATGCCCAGCTTGATGATTTTCAGGGCCACTTGGCGGCGTACCGGTGAGTCCTGTGCGGCCAGATAGACGACGCCGCAGCCGCCTTCGCCAATTTTTTGCAACACGTGGTAAGGCCCGATTTGTTGGCCTTGTGCATCTTCGCTAGAGGCACCGGTTTCCCCGCTCTCAGTGAACCTCTGTTCTCCTGCAAATGCCTGCAACGCCTCAATGGCCGGGGCCACCGCCTGACTGCTCTCACTGAAAAATTGTTCGGCTTCCAGGTGGGATGACAAAAGTTGCTCCACCGTGGCGCGCAGGTCCGGTTCACCGGCGCAGGCGTGATTCAAAAACTCCGCGCGTGAGGTGGCGTCGGTGATTTCCAGCGCACCATAAAAAATGTCTTCCACCTGATATGTTTCAGACTCTGTCATGCGTGTCTCGATGGGTAAATGCGCTTTTTTGGGGGGAGAGTCCGCCAACCGCGCGAGGCTCACAGATGTTCTTGAATTTTGCGGTACAACCAGGCTTTGGCGAATACCCAGTGGCGGTCCACGCTGCGTTCGCTCATGCCTAGCGCTTGCGCCACCTCCTTGTTGCTCAGGCCACTGAAATACTTCAACACCACAATGCGCGCCTGCTGCGGATGTTCCGCTTCCAAATGCTCCAACGCCTCATTGATAAGAAGGATATTTTCATCCGGGGCCGCCTCCGCCAGATTCAAATCTTCCACATTCAACCGCTGTTGTCCGCCGCCATGTTTGAGCCGACCTTTGCGCCTGGCATGTTCCACCAGAATCCGCCGCATTGCTTCGGCTGCCGCAGCAAAAAAATACGCGCGATTGGGCCAACTGCGGTCCTCCTCGTTGACCAAGCGCAGCCATGCCTCATGCACCAGAGCCGTGGGTTGCAG
Source organism: Verrucomicrobiota bacterium (assembly GCA_037133195.1). GTDB lineage: Bacteria > Verrucomicrobiota > Verrucomicrobiia > Verrucomicrobiales > Akkermansiaceae > Luteolibacter. The sequence continues at coordinate 8,015 of JBAXOP010000013.1, forward strand.
CGTGTGTCCGAGCGATTCGCGCTTCATCCGTGCCGCAGCCAAGCGGCGCAGTTCTTCATAGACCATGGGCAACAGGTCCTCCGAGGACTGCTTCTCACCGCGCTCAGCGGCCTGCAGCAGCAGAGTGATGTCGTTCATATCCAAATGGTTAACTTGTGAGGTGCCGCCTCAGACCCAAGACGCATGCACTGAAAACATAAGACGTAAGATTTATCATAGCTACACCCATTTTTGGCTCCTCGAAAGGAGACCCTAAATGCACCGGTGGCCCCTGTCGATGCCCAAATCCAACACAAAGGGACGCGGAAAAAAACAGGATTTTCTCGATAACCCATTCTCCTATGCGCCTTTGCGGTAACTCATCAAGCTCTGAGGTCCGGAGGGTGGGCAGAGGTCGCAGAGGTCGCGGAGGTCGCGGAGGTCGCGGAGGTCGCGGAGGTCGCGGAGATTATTGCCGGAGCTAAGGAGCCACCACATTCTTGTGGTGGTAGCGGAAGGGCGGTCCATGAATGAGCGCCGAAGGCTCGCTTCATGGACGGTCCTTCCCCACGACGACAGTCAAGTCGTCGCTCCGCACGCCGGCTGAAGCCGGTGCTCCGTTAGACATGCCAGGGGCTGCGCATTTTCTTGCTGAGCAGCGCGGTGGCTTCGGGGTCGCCGACGATTTCCTGTTTGACGGCATCCCACTTGAGCGTGCGGCCGACGACCGAGGCGATGTAGCCGAGATGGCCTGGGGTCTGCGAGCGATGGGCGATTTCCACTGGAGTGAGCGTGCGCTTGCGCGACTTGATGGAATCGAGGAATTCCTTGTGGTGGCCGGGGCTGTTGTAAAGTTGCACTTTGAGACTACCGGCCTTGTCGAGTTTTTGGATCTCGCGAATCCAATCCTTGTTGGACGCCTCGAGCGAACCGCGGTCCACCCGCACCCATCCATTGGGACCAATCCATTTGGCACCGCCATGGATTTCCCCGTAGCCACCAGCAATAACGTACTCAATGTTGTTAGGATACTTGCATTCAATGCGGTACTTGGTGGCGGTGTTCCAAACGTCGGTCTTGGCCGGAAACTCAGCAGTGGCCGAAACTTCCAGCGGACCGACCGCATCGTCTGGGCCGCAACCGAATTCCGGGTTAGCCAAGCCCCAATGAGCAATATCGTTGTGGTGACCGATCCAGTCCATGAGCTGGCCGCCGCCCGTATTATAATTCCAGCGCCAGTTTTTATGGAAACGGCAGGGGTTGAAAGGCATCATTTGAGAGGGGCCGATCCAGCGCTCGTAGTCCACTCCGGCGGGTGGCTCACAGTTGGGCTTATCCTTGCCGCTGCCCCCGAAATCCGAGTGACCGGAGGGCAGGCCGACCTCGACGCGAGTGATCTTGCCGAGGTAGCCATTCTGGACCAATTCTGCGGCCCAACGGAACGACGCCTGGGCGCGCTGCCATGAACCGGTCTGCCAGATGCGTTTATTTTGATGCACGGCATTGACCATGGCGATGCCTTCGCTGAGCGTGTGGGACAAGGGTTTTTCACAGAAAATATCTTTGCCGGCGTTCGCGGCGGCTATGGCTGGGATGGAGTGCCAGTGGTCGGGGGTGCAAATGCACACCGCATCTATGTCCTTGCGGGCAAGCAATTCCTCAAAATTCTTGTATCCCTTGCAATCCTTGTTGTTGTAGTGCCCATTGACCTTGTTGATGGCATCATTGAGGTGGCTCTCGTCCACATCGCAAATCGCCACCACTTGGCAGTCGCTCTGGCCTAGGAAAGATTGGAGGTTTTCGCCGCCCTGCCAACCGACGCCGATGCAACCGATGGTGATTTTTTTCGAGGGGGCGTCCGCGCCGAACAAACGGCTCGGGAGGATAAGCGGGCCGGCGGTAGAGGCGGCCAGAAGTTTTAGAACGCTGCGACGATTCGTGGTGGTTGGAGTATTCATGGGGAATTCTGTTTGTGCTAGGAATGGGCCTCTGCCCTCGCTTTCTAAAACGGCGGCCGGCGCACAAATATTTCAGGATTTTCACGTCAGCGCAAGACTCCCGAGCAACTCGAAAATTGACCGCAGAGGCGAAAGGGGCCGCAAAGGGCCGCAAAGGGGAATGGGGTTTCCTGAAAAAACCTGTCTAGCTCCGCGTCCCTTTGCGACCTTCGCGGTTTTGCGGTAAGCATTTAGCAGTTTGTGATGTGAGCTTGGCCATGAGTGTTCGGCTCTGACCAAGCTCACTTCAAAAATCCAAAATCAGCATGCGTCAATCGTCAATCCATCTGGTCTGGCGATTCATGAGCAATGACTTTGGGCTCGCAAGGCCTCTAGTGCGACTCGTCCAGTGCGGGCAGGCTCGTTCTGGTCAATCGCTGCAGCAGCGCACGCACGACATAGCGCTGGCGCGGACGCAACGGGCTGATGTCCAGCCCCAGTTTGAACACCGCAATGGAACGGTCATCCGTGAAACATTCTGACGTGTTGCCGCCGCTCCGGTTAGTGGCTTCGATAGGGCTGGCTGTGGGATGGGCTGGTGCTTTCATCGCTTCCATGTTAGACAAACGCTCGAGCTCTGCCTATTGGGGGAAAAGGAACGGCTACCCCCGGGTAACGAGCGCATGGTCCTAGGGGATTTCGCGTAGGGACCGGGCCGGATCTGCCGTGTTGGTTCATTTGAGCGCCTTCACGGAGAGTGGGCATCCTGCCTGTCGTTTCAGCCGCAGACAGGCGAGACGTTTGTTGTCCGATCAAAGAGCGCTAAACCGAAAAAGTAGAATGGAAAGGGTTGCAGGGACGTTTGATAACCAGTAGATTACACGGATTGAAGAGGATTACACCGATAAGATGGTCCTGTCCTATCAAATCTGAGGCTCACCCAGATGGTGAATGCTATAAAATTCATAACTCATTCATTATCGGTGCATTCCGTGCAATCCGTGGTTTCTATTTCCCTTTCTAGGCTAAATCGACAGTGTTAGGCTGCGCGTCCGTTTGGCATGGCACAGAGAAAGCAGAGGACAGTAAGGCTAAAGCTCCTCACTATCAGTTGCCAGTCGCGCTGCCGCCTTGACAGCGTAGCGGCTGAATGCGAGTCTCTGGTATGTCCACTGCTGAACTCAAGCAACTCATCGAATCCATCGCGATTTCCCAACGGGAGACATCCCTTTCGATCAAGGATACGGATCGCCAGATGAAGGAGACGGATCGCAAACTCAAAGAACTTGGGAAGCAAATCGGTGGTTTGGGCAATAAGTTCGGGACGTTCGCGGAAGGGCTGGCGTTTTCTTCCATCGAACGCATTCTGCGGGCGGACTTTGGCATGGAGGCCATCACGCCCCGGTTTGCAGTGGAAAAAGGCGGGGAGGGCGAGGAATACGATGTGTTAGCCTACAGCAACGGCGCAACGAACAAGGGCATGATTGTGGAGGTCAAAAGCAGCCTGAATATGGCGACCATCAAGCAGATGCAGCGTAAAATGGACCATGTTTTCCGCTGGATGCCGGAGCATCGGGACAAGGAGTTCCAGGGTATGGTGGCTTACGTGGAGGGCAGTGCGGAGGCCCGCCAGGCTGTGTTAGCAAACGGCTGGCACCTTGTGCATGTGGGCGAGGACTTGTTCGACTTGAAAAATCCACCCGGCTTTATTCCGAAAATCTACCGGGCGGATGCGGCTTGAGAGCCCATGGGGGATCCGGGCATGCAACCTAAATCCTTCCATCGCCCGGGGAATTAGAAAAACCTGACTCATTCGCAATAACTTTGGGCTCATGTGTCTTGTCTCTTCTTCCCTCACCTTGACAGCGTAGCGGCTGAATGCGAGTCTCTGGTATGTCCACTGCTGAACTCAAGCAACTCATCGAATCCATCGCGATTTCCCAACGGGAGACATCCCTTTCGATCAAGGATACGGATCGCCAGATGAAGGAGACGGATCGCAAACTCAAAGAACTTGGGAAGCAAATCGGTGGTTTGGGCAATAAGTTCGGGACGTTCGCGGAAGGGCTGGCGTTTTCTTCCATCGAACGCATTCTGCGGGCGGACTTTGGCATGGAGGCCATCACGCCCCGGTTTGCAGTGGAAAAAGGCGGGGAGGGCGAGGAATACGATGTGTTAGCCTACAGCAACGGCGCAACGAACAAGGGCATGATTGTGGAGGTCAAAAGCAGCCTGAATATGGCGACCATCAAGCAGATGCAGCGTAAAATGGACCATGTTTTCCGCTGGATGCCGGAGCATCGGGACAAGGAGTTCCAGGGTATGGTGGCTTACGTGGAGGGCAGTGCGGAGGCCCGCCAGGCTGTGTTAGCAAACGGCTGGCACCTTGTGCATGTGGGCGAGGACTTGTTCGACTTGAAAAATCCACCCGGCTTTATTCCGAAAATCTACCGGGCGGACGCGGTCCATGTTGCTTAGTGCTGGGCCACCACGTGCGGACCAATTTTGAGAACTTTGTGGCGATGTTGCCGCATCGGCAGGGACTTGACTCATTCGGATTGCCACGCGAGGGTGGCAGGGGGTAGGGTTGCGCCGATGTTCAACCGGTTTTACAGGGATTTTGACGTGGAGCGGCGCGCGGTGACGGGTGCTGCCGAGGATTATCGGACACCGTTTCAAACAGATCGAGACCGGGTACTGCACACTCCCACGTTTCGGCGCCTGCAAAATAAGACACAGGTATTTTGGAGCGGCGAGTACGATTTTTACAGGACCCGGCTGACGCATTCGCTGGAGGTGGCGCAGATTGGCAAGTCGATAGGATATTGGCTCAAGACACGGCCGGGGGGGCCGTTGGATGAGGGGTTTTTCATTGACGCGGATTTGATTGAAGCGGTGTGTTTGTCGCATGATTTGGGGCACCCGCCATTTGGGCATGCAGGGGAACGCAGCCTCAATCATTTGTTGCGCGGGCACGGGGGATTTGAGGGCAATGCGCAGACGTTGCGGATTCTGACGGAGCGGATATTTTCGGCGAGGCGCATTGGCATGGATCCCACCCGGGCGTTTCTCGACGGCGTACTCAAATACAAGTCACTGTGGAGCGATCTGACTGCTGCTGCCGGCGCTCCGCCGCAACACCACTTTTTGTATGACGATCAAGCGGAGCATCTCGCCTGGGCCATGGACGGGCGCGAGTTTCCGCCGCAATTCACGCCAGGTCCGCAACGCGACGCATTAAAATCAATCGAATGCCAAGTAATGGACTGGGCGGATGACACGGCTTATTCGCTCAACGACCTCTCCGACAGCGTGCGTGCCGGGTTTCTCAGTATTGGAAAAATTGAAGCGTGGGCTGAATGGCGCGGCGAAGCGTGCGGCGAGGGCACTTCGCTGGGCGAATTGATGCGGGCGATCCGCCAGCGCCGGGTCGATCCGTTCGTCGGCAAACGCATCGGCCGCTACATCCAGGCTGCTGCCTTGCTCCCAGATACGAATTTCCTCAGCGATTTGACGCATCGCTATGGTTTCCGCCTGGTGGTCGATGAGGCGGTGCGGGCGGAGAGCGCCCTGTTCAAGCGATTGGCCTTTGAGGTGGTATTTCTCTCACCGCAATTGAAACAACTCGAGTACAAGGGGAGCCGGATGTTGCGCCAATTGTGGGACGTGCTGGAGGAACGATACATCGCCCAAGCCAGCATCGACGGCCAGGATTTCCAATTACTGCCCGCCGATGTGGCCGCGGAAATCACCGCATCTCCCGATGCGGCGGGGCGGGCCCGGTTGGTGTGCGATTTTCTCGCAGGCATGACGGATGGGTACGCCGCACGCACCTACAAGCGCCTGTTTGTGCCGGACTTTGGTTCGATAGGCGACCTGGTGGGATGAGGACGGGTGTTGACATTAGTGGGGTGGATGATGTTCATTTGTGCAAGCCATGAGCGATGCCGCCACCACTCCCGTTGCCGCCACCAAACCGCTGGTGGCCACCCCGCTTGAGGCGCTTAAACGCCATTTCGGGTTTTCCGGGTTTTTGGATGGGCAGGAGGAGGTTATCGCGCAAATTGTGGCCGGGCGTGACGGTCTGGTGGTGATGCCAACCGGCGGCGGAAAGTCGCTTTGTTTTCAAATTCCGGCTCTGTGTTTTGGCGGCGTGACCCTGGTGATTTCTCCCTTGATCGCGCTGATGAAGGACCAGGTGGATGCGTTGGTGGCCCGCGGCATCGATGCCACCATGATCAATTCGACGCTATCCTGGCCGGAGCAACGGGAACGGCTCGATGCGATGCGCAACGGTGCCTACAAGCTCGTCTATCTGGCGCCGGAGCGGTTTCGGGCGGAGAGTTTTCTCAATGCGCTGGCCGGGGTGGAGGTATCCTTGTTTGCGGTGGATGAGGCGCATTGTTTGAGCCAGTGGGGGCATGACTTTCGGCCGGATTACTTGCGCCTCGGCAAGGCCTTGGAAAAACTCGGTCACCCGCAATGCGTCGCCTTCACCGCCACCGCCACCCCGGTGGTCAGGGATGATATTGCGAGCGTGCTGGGCCTGCGCGAGCCCTTCGAGCAGGTCAGCGGATTCTCCCGCCCCAATCTCTCGCTGAGCATCGCCGCAGTGGATAACGCATCCCAAAAAAATGAACGGCTGCGAGCAGTGGTCACCGCCCATCGCACTGGCATCGTCTATTGTGCCACCCGCAAAAAGGTCGAGGCGGTGTCTGAGACACTCGCCAGTTGGGGATTCAAGTGCGTTGCCTATCATGTCGGCATGAGTGATGCCGAGCGCGAACGGGCGCAGGAGATATTTATCCAGCGCAAGGCGGATGTCGCTGTGGCCACCAACGCCTTCGGCATGGGCATCGACCGTGCAGACGTGCGCTTTGTCGTCCACTACGAGGTGCCGGGCAGCGTGGAGGCTTACTATCAGGAAGCCGGGCGCGCCGGCCGCGATGGGGAAACTGCGGTGTGCGAATTGTTATTCAACTATGCCGACACCCGCACGCAGGAATTTTTCATCGAGGGAGCCAATCCGACGGCGGCGGTGATCCGCACGATTTATCAATACCTATTAAGCGAGTCCGACAAGGACTTCGAGGTCCACCGCACGTTGGAGGAAATCGCGCACAACGCCGATGTCAAAAATTCGATGGCGGTGGGTAGCGCCCTGACCGCACTGGCGCGGGCCGGCTACATCGAGCGCTTTGATGTGCCGGGCCGCCGGATGCGCGGCACCCGCCTGCTCAAGCCGGAGGTGCTGGCCCGCCAGCTCAAGTTAGATGAGCGGGCGATCGAGGAAAAGGACCTCCGGGACCGTGAAAAACTCAAGGCGATGGTGGAAATGTGCTACTCCAGAACTTGCCGTCAGCGGTGGATTTTGAGTTATTTCGGTGAGGAGGGCGAGGGGGATTGTGGTTGTTGCGATGTATGTCGCGAGTTCGGCAGCGGCGAGACGCGTGCACCCAGCGCAGAGGAACTCATGGTGGTGCAAAAAACCCTCAGCGGAGTGGCCCGCATGTCTCGCCGCAGCAGCGAGGGCTGGGAAGGCCGCTACGGCCGCGGACGCATCGTCCAAATGCTCAGCGGCAGCCGGTCCCAGGAAATCCTCACCGCCGGTCTCGATCAACTCAGCACCTATGGCATCCTCAAGGGCAAAGGTGTCGGTTACCTCAACGCGTTGATGCGCTCGCTCGCCGATGCCGGCCTGGTCATCACCGTCAGTGGCGAGTACCCATTGTTGACGCTCACCCCGTTGGGCGAGCGGGTGATGCGCGGCGAGACATCCTTCACCTTGGTATGGCCGCAAGCCGCCGGTGTCAGTCCTGAAGTCGCCTTGCAGGATTATGGCTTCGACCCGGAACTCTACTCATTGCTGCGAGATCTGCGCGCCAAAATCGCCAAACGCGAGGACTTACCGCCTTATGTGATTTTCAACAATAAGACACTCGAAGGACTAGCTCGGTACCGCCCGGCCACCGCCGCCGATGCCGTGCGGGTACCCGGCATCGGTGCCGCCAAGGTCCAGCGCATCATCGGGCCTTTCCTCAAGACCATCGCCGAGTGGCGAAAAACGCGCCGCCGCTAAGTTTCATGCTTCAAACCTCTAAAATGTTTGGAGGAAAGAACCCCATAATCCATGGCGATCAAATATCCACTCGGCATCCACTGGTATCGCAGGGACCTGCGAATGACCGATCACTTGGTGCTGCGGGCCGCGGCACAGGCCTGCGAGGCGGTGTGCCCGTTATACATCGTTTCCACTTGGCAGGGTCAGCATGAGTGGTGCGGCTCCAACAGACAACAATTCCTATGTGAGTGCCTGGCCTCGCTGGCCGCTGATTTGCCTTCAATCCAGGGTCGGCTGATTGTCCGCAGCGGCCCGCCGCTGGAGGCATTGCGCCAACTCATCACCGAAACCGGCGCGCAAGCCGTGTTTTTCCAGCAGGACCCCGACCCCCATGGCAAGGCGGTGGAAATATCGCTCGAGAGGCTGTGCCGTGAGTTGGGAGTCGCAGTTCACGCCATGCACGACGTGAGCCTGCACCCGCCGGAAGCTGTTCTAACCGCCGCGGGGCATCCCTACCGGGTATTCACGCCGTATTCCAAATCCTGGCTGGCTGCGGCCAAGACTGCGCCGGTGGCCAAGACCGGCGCACTGCACACCCCGCCTCATATCCGTTCCGAGCCACTGCCGACGTTGACACAGTGGGGCCTAACACCGTCCGGCTCCCCTCTCCTGCCCGCTGGCGAAAAGGCGGCCAAACGCCGGCTAAGCGCAGCCATTGAGCGGCGACTCGGCTGCTATCACGAGCGGCGCGACGTCCCGGCGGTGGACGGCACCGCACGCATCAGTCAGGACCTGCGATTCGGATTGCTGTCGATCCGCAGCGTTTATGCCGCTGTGGTTGCCGCGTGCGAGGCCGCTGCCCCTGCGACAGAGCGGCTCGGCTTTGAGACGTGGCTCAAGGAACTGGCATGGCGCGAGTTTTACTTCGCAATTCTGCGACATTTCCCGGAGGTGCTGGAACTTGAATTTGCGCCGCAATGGCGCGGCCTGCCATGGACCGAGCCCGATGAAAAACTCGCCGCTTGGCAGCACGGGCGCACCGGGTTTCCCATTGTCGATGCCGGCATGCGCGAATTACTCGCCACCGGCCACATGCATAACCGTCTGCGGATGATCACTGCCATGTTTCTAACCAAAGACCTGCACTATGACTGGCGTCTCGGCGAGGCATGGTTCATGCGGCACCTTGTCGATGGGGAAATCGCTTCTAACAATGGTGGATGGCAGTGGTCAGCCGGCACAGGTGCTGATGCCGCGCCGTATTTCCGCATCCAGAACCCGTGGTCGCAAACGGCGCGTTACGACCCACAGGGAAGTTATATCAAACGCTGGGTACCGGAGCTTGTTGCCGTGCCCGCCAATATGTTGCGGGTTCCGCCGGCTAACCGGCGGCCGCTGGCCCCTGGCTATCCCCTACCCATCCTGGATCACAGCGTCGAGCGCCTGCGCACGCTGACGATATTCCAACGCCACAAGACACAACAACACTGAGCCATCGCAGCAACGCCACGGGGACGCACCAAGCTGTGTTGGTGAGTTTGGCAGGCGGCGGGCACAACCCGCCAGACGCAAAAATTGGCATCCCCCATCCACACGACGGTCGCCGGGAGCATCGGTGGACAGCCCGCGCGAGCCAATAAAATGAGGCATGCTGCTCGGCCATCGGCATCTCATGGGCAATGTGGGCGGGATGCTCACTCTCCTTGCCTTCTGCGATCACGGCGTGCCTGCCGCATCAGCGCGGCCGCAACCAGGATAGTTTGTTAGCGAGGGGTTGGGCGAGTTCTGGCAAACAAATCACCGTGGCCTCCGGACCAAATACGAATTCGCGGTGGATGGCTTTTTCGCCCGGCTCGATAACCAATTCCACGCCCCAGCGCAAGGTGATGAGCGTGCCACAAAACCCCGGCGGCCCCGCCGGCAGGATAAACGCGAAGCGGCGCGTGTCGTCACTGCGCGGATGAGTCAAGTCCTCCACCAGCACCACCGCAGTATCGCTGGTGCCCCTGCCCGAAGTGGTCCAAAACAAGCGCAGCACAGCGCTGCGTATGTTCGCTACGCCTTGCCAAGAGGCCACTCCTTCGAGTGACTCACCAGGGCGAAAACAGGCGGGCGCGCGGTCAATAATTAGATCAAGTGTGGGTTCCATGTGGTCAGCGGGCAGGATGGATGGTCAGCACATGCGAGTCCGCCAGATCGGGCCACAGCCGGATGTTGCCTTCGATGCGCAGCGTCCACTCGATGCGGTTGTGAGGGGATTGCCAGCTTGGCATGAGGGGACTGGGCAGGGTGGTAGCGGCCCGTCCTGTTGCAATCATTTGCGGCTGGGTGGTATCGATGAGCAGCGCCTCATGAAAAACCGCGCGAGCGGTTGCGTTGTTGTCACCTCGTTGGTAGGTGGCCATTTCCTCGCCGCGCAGGACGATGCGCAAACGGCCCAACCTGTCGGCACCGCTGGGAAATTGCCAGGACACGGTGAGGGGCTGGCCGAGCCGCGGCTCGCCGGGCTCCAGCGTCACTAGCGGCCGCGGGTTGAACAGCGCACCGAGGGCATGCACCGTAGCTAACAAAAGTCCGATTCCGATGCACCCGAACGGGGTGAGGAACAGCACCAGCAACCATGGCACATGGCCGCTGCGCCATTGACTAACAACTTGCCAGAGGAACACCGAAACAACTCCATTCCAAAACACGGCGACGAAAACCATGCCGAGAAAGCGCGTCAGTCGGCCTTTGCCGGATCTGAGCGACAAGGCCGCGCTAGGGGCGACCGTTAGGGTATTGCCGTCGGATCTGGTGGGCCTGCCGGTGGTCTCGCCCGTGATCCGGCTGGCGGAGCGGGTAATCGCGGTTGTGCCGGCGGCCTTTTTGCGTCGCACGAGGAACCACAAGCCACCCAAGCCGACGGCCATGAAAGGCAGAGGAAACAAGCCGAAGAGAGCCGACCAGCCGAGCGAGCGGTTGAGCACCGCGTCCCATGGCTGATGAGGGTTGACGTAACATACGATAGCTTTGCCAGATGGATTGGCACGCACGGCCTCTTGCTTGCCGGACGACCTACTCGAACTCACCTCAATCATGTCGTTCCGGTTGGATTTGTAGGTTTTTCCATCGAAAGCGTATTGGTAAAAGACATCTGCCTTGTAGGTGGTGCTACCGTCACCGCTGGACGATGTGACGCGACTCCCCACCACCGTGGCAGGCGTCTCTATCCAGGATGAACTCGTCACCAGGCTTTTGATGATGGGCACGCTGATGACGCAAAACATTCCGCAACCCGCAACAGCAAACAGCCCGCAAAACGGCACACCTATCAATAGCGGGAACCGGCTGGAATCCCCGCTGCTTCCGGTCAGCGCCACTTTCCCGACCGCACCGCCGCGCCCGGCCCGCAGTTGGCGGATACTTTGGAGCAACACGCCCACGCCTATGCCGACGAAGCACAAGCCAAAGCCCCCGAACGCCAGGCCGCTCCACATCTCGCCGCGATTAACCATCAGCGCGGCACGGTCTGGATCGTTGCGATCCACCAGACAGAGCGGTGCCGGGGATGTTAGATACTGCCGCTGCAGTCTGGCCAGCTTGTCATATTCCTTCTCGCGGCTTGCGGCATCGGTGTCCGCCTCAGGCGTTGCACTCACCGCTAAGTTAGCGGTCCGGGCAGTAGGCGGCTTAGGTGACTTAGGCGGATACAGGTGGTGGCTGCTGTGTTTACGTCCTCCCACCTCATAGTGAAACGTCACCTTGGATCTGAACGGGGCATCCTGGTTGGGATCATCCAGAATTTGGAATTCATCTATCACGCAAGGCACTTGCTGCCAGGCAGATTGGCGCAACGACTTCCATGCGGACCCGACGCCGACAGCGACGAAAATGCTGCTGAAACAAATGCAGACGACACCGAAGAGAATTCCGCCGATTCCGCCAACGGAACTCCCAATCCCGTTAGATACGAGTGGGTTAAACTTGGAATCGATGTGCTTGATCATGCAGACGTAGGCGCATGTTAGTGCCGCCGCCGGGATGAACAAGATCATAATTGGCTTTCCAAGCACCCTGCACGGCGGATTTTTGCACGGTGAACTGCGGCGGCACATCACACACTCAATGCCCCGAGATCACCTCATCCATCGCCACGTCATGCGCTTCGCGGTAGGTGTCGGCGACGCACTGGATGGGGTGGCAGATGCCGAGTTTGAGGGCATCGGGGCGGGCACTGGCGAGGGCGCGGTCGTAGTAGCCGCGGCCGCGGCCGAGGCGTCCTCCGTTGGGATCGAAGGCCAAGCCGGGGCATAAGAAGACATCGATCGCAGGTATCGGCACGCGGGGCAAGGCAGTAGAAGGCTCACGGATGCCGCATGCACCGCTTGCCAAGTCCTCGCCCACATTGCGCACCTCGTGGAACACCAGATCCTCGCCGCTAACAAGAGGGAAAACCCAGCGTCTGCCAGGGTCCCATGCCACCAGCGCTAACAAATCAACCTCCTCCACCAGCGCGGCATACAACGCCACCGTGCGCAATGCCGGGCGGGCCTCCAGCCAGCGGCGTGCCGCATCGCAGACAGGACCTGACTCCCACGGGCCGTCGCGCAAGAGTTGGCGCATTTCGTTGCGGAGTCGGATTTTTTTGTTGGACATGATGGATATTGTCACTTGCCATGCGGGGGGAAGTGCCCATACTTTGCCCGATGAAAAGCATTTGGCAAGCCGTGTTGATTTCCTGGGTCGCGTTATTGGCGGCCCATGCTGAGGAGGTAATCAAAGTATCGGCCTGGGCACCGTTAAAAATCCAGCTCAGCGCGTTTACCAGCGATCTGGGGATGCTCGATGCAGAGCGCCAGGAATACGCCACCAATCTGGCAAATTGCGCCGCAACCGGTATTGTCCAGGCCAAGGCGTCTCCTGCCTCACTGGAGGAGGCCAGGCGCTTGCTGACGCTGGCACTGAACTTGTCGCCACGCAATAAACGCGCGATCATCATCAATTTTCAGCTCGGCAAAGGCCAGTTACCAGATGTGGCCAAAGGCGATTACAGCCCGCAGGTGCTTGCCCGCCTCCTGCTCACCCGGGGACAACTTCTATCCAAACAGGAAAGCCCGGAAAACCTCATGCTCGCCCGCATGTTTTTCCAACTAGCCTCCGAACTCGACTCGAAAAATGAGGACGCAGTGTACGCCAGTGAGGTCGATCGTCTCGATCACGGTAACGTCGATTGGACGGTGCTGACCCGCCAACGTCCCACCCCGGAGGCGCTGCCGACACCTGATAAGGAACCGGTTAAAGAGCCGGTTAAGGAACCGGTTAAAGAACCCGTGGTGCCCAAGGAACGCGGACCGCGTGTCGGCCCCCCTCCCAGGCCGTAATAGCTACAAATCCAATTCCGTGACGGAATTGTAACATTTTTCCTGTTTTTTTATGTTGACGCCGCTGAGTATCTCCCGCAATTTCGAGCCGCTATTTATGCTTAGTTGCGAATCCGCCCACCTGTACCATGACATTCCATAGACGTTTATTAATTGCGTGTCTAGTTTGGAGGCAGGAGAGGCATGTGCCGCCGCTGGTGATTGATATCTGTCTAGTTGCGTTACTCATTGCGCTAGGCTTTGGGGGGATGTCAGCGTACCGCGCCTTGGGTGGGCATCGTGCAAATCAGAATCTCGAAGCGGCAAAGGAGGCCGTTGAGCGTGGGGATTGGGTGGCGGCCAGCGACCAAGCTGGCAAAGCCCTACAGGTGCATCAAGATAATATTGAGGCACTCTGCATCCGGGCGAAGGCGCTGGCGAAGTTGGGCGATCCACTGGCTTGCACGGTCGCCACCAAACTATTGGCCGACCCCCGAGCCACCCGCGCGAGCCAATTGGAAGCACTTCGGGTGGTGGTGAATCTAGCACCGGAGGCGGTGGCGTTGGAAATTTACCACAATTTACCGCAGCAATCCAGGGCACAGGCAGCGTTCCGTGCGGCCATCACGCCGCTGCGCATCCAATGCGACGAGAGCGAACTGGCGGAAAAAGAATTGCGCGAGGTACTGCCATCTGGCGACGGCCCGGATGTGCAGCTTGAGTTGCTGCGCGTGCTGTGTTGCCGCCCAAGTGCCGAGCGTGTGGCAGAGGCGCGGGGCCTCTTCGCACAGTTGGTGGCCGCCAACGCCAGCCAAGAAGCCTTGGCCGCCCTGCCATTGCTCGGGGCCGTCCCCGGCGGCCTCACGGCGGGCGATCCGCTGCCCGATCTGCCGAATTGGCTCAAACAACAACCGCACGCCAACGCCAGCCACCACCTCCTCGGAATCAATCCGGCACTCGAAGCCCAACCGGAAATGGCGGCTCATTGGTATCAAACTGCCATCGATCGCTTTTTCACAACCGATCCGGGACCGCTCGGGACTTGGCTGATCCAACGCGGGCAAGCCAATATGGCCGCCAGAATTTTAGAAAAACCGGCGAAATTCAGCCCGGATGCCTACCTTACCCGCCTCCACGCATTGTTGCTCATGAAGGCGCTACCTGCAATTAAGGTGGCGCTGCGCAGGCCTCCGGCAGCAGTCGATCTGGTGGAGTTTGAGATAGTGAAGGCAAAATTTGCGGCTCTCAACGGCGACTCGATTGGTGCCAATGCCGCATGGACACGGGCTTTAGCCCACGCAGCTTTTGATACCAAACGCAACCGCTGCATCGATATTGCCCGCTGTGCCACCGCCTGCAATGCCACAGAGGCCGCGGAAGACGCCTGGGTAGCAGCGATGCGTTTAGGCTGGGGTCCGCTGCCACTCTACCGCGACCTACTCCCGGTCTATAATTCGTTGGCAGCCAAAGGGCGCTCGGAGGACTTGCTGGAGATGTTTCGTGTGCTGCGACGCCTCGAGCCGACTAATTGCGAACTGCAAAACCATGCCAGTTATCTCAAACTCATTCATGCTATTGAGTCCCCCTCCCAAGTGGCCGAGGCGATGAACAAACTTCTCAAGCAACACGACGGCGCAGCGTTTTATGTCACCCTGATTTTGGCCGAGATGCTCGACGGACGAGCCGACGATGCGTTGTCACACCTGCCGAAATTGCGCGACAAAGAGGAGGTGGCACCGATGATGCTCGCCGCGCTCGAAGGGACCGCGAAGGTCCTCACAGGTGAAACCGAGGCCGGAACCCGTTTGCTCGCAGGGGTGGACTGGCACAGTTTCATGTCGCAAGAGCGCAGTGTTTTCCGCAACCTGCTGGTACATAGCAAAGTCACCGGTCTGCCAGTTGCCGACTCGCTAAACCTCAAGGACGTAGACACTCCCGCGCAGCCACCGGCAAACAGCCATGCCGTCGGCAACCTCGACAAAGGGCATGTGTCTGATATTCGGCCTACACTCCCGCTCATCCGCTGATGCTATAGTGCCTCAGGACTCCTTACCTCCGTGAGGTGAGAATGTGTACAAGTGCTGCGCTAACCCCGCACTCCGGGCGTGACTCGGGGCGATGCCGGATGCATGTTCCCGACGTGTCCGAGATATCCCCACAACAACAACGCTTTGGCGGCATCATGCGGCTTTATGGCCAGGCTGCACTGGATCGATTTGCGCTGGCTCGCGTGGCGGTCATCGGCATCGGCGGCGTCGGCTCATGGGCGGTTGAGGCACTCGCTCGCTCAGGCATCGGCCATCTCACGCTGGTGGACCTGGATGAAATTTGCCTGAGCAACGTCAACCGCCAGTTGCACGCAATGGACGGGCAAATTGGCCGCCAAAAAACCGAGGCGATGGCCGAGCGAGTGCGGGCGATTCATCCGGAATGTCAGATCGAGGTGATCGCGGCATTTTTCAACGCGAAGAACGCCGCTACCATCTTGGACGCCGGATTCGATGTATTGTTGGATGCGATAGATTCCACCCACCACAAGGCCCTGTTGCTGGCTGAGTGCCGGCGGCGTGGGATTTTTCCGGTCACCTGCGGTGGAGCGGGCGGGCGGCGCGATGCAACACGCATCCGGGTGACGGATCTGGCGCACAGCGGCAAAGACCCGTTGTTGCAGCAATTGCGCCGGTGTCTGCGCCGAGACCACGGATTCCCCAAGCTGGGTCCTAACGAGAAACCGCAACCTCTGGGCATCGACGCGGTATTTTCCGACGAGGCACCGGTTTACGCGCAATGCGACGGCAGTGTATCACGCCGGCGTCCAGAGGGCGCTGATCTGCGGCTCAGTTGCGCCTCGGGCTTGGGCACAGCCACCCACGTCACGGCAAGCTTTGGACTGATAGCAGCAGGACGGGTGTTGGAGCGACTAGCCAGCACGTTGTCTGGTGATATCTAGTGACAGATTCTTTACGATGGATCCGTCACCATAAAATAAATTTGACAACTTCGCGAAAATACGAATTATTGTCGCATGCAGCACGTCGCAAAGAAATCCCTGCCAGCGTCACCCAAGCCGGCGAGATCGTCCCTCAAGCGTCAGGCCGAAGTCTTCAAGGCACTCGGCCACCCAGGCCGGATGGCCATTGTTCATGCTCTGGGCCATGGCGCGGTGTGTGCCTGCGAACTGGCCACGGCGGCCGGATGCGCGGCTTCGACCACTTCGCGCCACCTCACGGTGCTGCGGCATGCCGGCCTAATCACCGACGAGCGGCGCGGCCAGCAGATTTTCTATCGGCTCACCTGCCCCTGCGTGCTGAGCTTTGCCGAGTGCATCAACCGGGTCGACGCCGGGGAAAACGTCCAATCCCTTCAAATTGCTTGTTGTGCCTGATTGAAGGAAATCCTAAATTCTAGATTTTGAAATTGTAAACGAGTAGATCAAACCATGAAGATCCAAGTCCTCGGCACAGGTTGCCAGAAATGCAAAACGCTCGCGCAAGTCACTGAACAAGCGGTGACGGAACTCGGCATCAGCGCCGACATCAGCAAGGTGAGCGACCTCAAGGAAATCATGGCGATGGGTGTGATGACGACGCCCGCGCTGGCCGTCAATGGCACCGTCAAAGTGACCGGGCGGGTGCCTAGCATCGCCGAAATTAAGAACATGCTCCAAATATGAAAACATCCGCTAGAATCCCCATCCTATTGGCAGTCGCGGTCGCCGTAGCGACGGCCTTCATTCTCAAGAACATCAAGTCCGACAATGCTCGCTTAGCCACCTCTGAAGGTGCTGAATCGAAGGCCCCGGCCTCGTTCGAGGCCGCCGCCAAGCTTCCCAAACTGTTGGATCTAGGTGCTAACAAATGCATTCCCTGCAAGGCGATGACCCCGATCCTGGATGGACTCAAAAAGGAATATGCTGGCAAGATGAACGTTGAGTTCATCGACGTGTGGCAGAATGAAGACGCCGGCAAGCAATATGGTGTGGAGATGATACCCACTCAAATATTCTTAGACGCCTCAGGCAAGGAACTGTTCCGCCATACCGGCTTTTTCGGCAAGGAGGACATCCTTGCAAAGTGGAAGGAACTGGGCGTTGACCTCGGTGATAAGTTCTCAAAAGCCTGTAAACTCGGCGAGTGAAACTGATATGAATCCGTCTCGTCGAAGGTTCCTCATCGGTGCCGCTGTCATCGGTACCGGTTTCATTTTTTGGAAGGCAGGCGACCAGCGGCCTTCGACGCGGTCAAGCTGTGCCTGCACTTCGCTATTGGCCGAGACGATCCCCTTGCCGCTGTCGGTAGGATCTAATACGCCAGCAGCCACCGGTGATGCCTCAGCGCCTCCGACGGATGGGTTTTTTCCGGAATGGGCTGAGCACGCCCCATTTAACAAGCCCGTTAGAGTGTACGATACCGAAAGTGCGGTAGGTCGGCTAACCACACAGCCCAAAGAGATTGCACTCAAAGACTTGGCCCGCATGCACGGGCATCTTTGCGACGGCCTGGTCATCAGCTATGTCGAACTCAAGGCTGCGCTGCTGCGACTCTTTCCTGACGGCGTGGTGGACCGAACCGACCTGAGAGTCGTTTCTAAGAATGGCCCGTGCTGGATGGACGCCGCGGCGTGGCTCACCGGTGCACGCATTAACTTTCAATCAATGCGAGTAGATGCGTCAGTTGGCGATGGCTTCATCATTCAAAAAATTTCCTCTGGTGAAACCTGGGAGGTACGGCTGAAACCGGGTATTTTTCCGGAGGGCCAAGCCAAACTGGAAAGTCATATTCGCGAACTGCGGGCTGCGGGTCAACCGGTGGACCCGGCAGATGTGGACCGCTTTGAGGCGATGGCAAATGAATTGAGCCGCCGTCTTCTCGATACACCGCCGGATGAATTGTTAATCCTGACAGCACGGTCTGGCTACCGGTTTCATTTCAATGATCTCTACGGTGGACGGGGAGACATCATTAACCGCGACCTTCACCGGTAACCTGCTACTACCGGTCCCCTCTGACATTTCGGCAACCCCACTATGGAACAGCTCTTTACAAATCTCAGCCACGCGGTCGAAGGCGCACCATGGATCGCTCTGGGTGCCGCCCTAGTGTGGGGCATTTTGAGCATTGTGCTCAGCCCGTGCCATCTGGCGAGCATCCCGCTCATCGTCGGATTCATCAGCGAGCAAGGCCTGACGACCACGCGGCGTGCGTTCTTGACCTCAACATGCTTCGCCGTTGGCATCCTCATCACCATCGCCGCCATTGGCGCAATCACGGCGGGCGCGGGGCGCATGCTGGGTGACGTGGGACGCTACGGAAATTATTTTGTGGCAGTGATTTTCTTGGTAGTGGGATTACATTTGTTAGGAGTGATCCAGTTACCTTTTTCCGGGCCGGGGCAAGTGGGCATAAAGCGCAAGGGACGACTCGCCGCGCTGATCCTCGGGTTGGTATTTGGCGTGGCATTGGGCCCTTGCACGTTTGCCTACATGGCACCGATGCTAGGGGTCACCTTCAAGCTGGCAAAGACAGCACCGTGGTATGGCGCGTCATTGTTGCTGGCTTACGGCCTCGGCCATTGTGCGGTCATCGTGCTGGCTGGCACCTCCACTGAGGTGGTACAAAAATTCCTCAATTGGAACGAAACCTCGAAGGCGGTTACCGGCATCAAAGGCGTGTGCGGTGTGCTTGTTGTGTTAGGCGGAATCTGGATGATCTATACTGCGCCGTGATATATGAAAAGATTTCATCTCGAATATCTGTATGCGTGCTGCACTTTCGTTGAAGTGTGTTCGGAAGGATGCCAAACACTGCCGGCAGCATGCCGGCAATCCCCAATTTATGCCCCCCCTCCATGGACTCATCCCCTACCCCGCTTGTAAACCATACGACCGCGTCTCCCACGAAAACCGGGGTTTTGCGCTCCTTGGTCCTGATCGCTATCGGCGTGCCGATATGGTGGTTGGTTTACCGGAATCTGGCCGCCATATCCGCTTGGTTCACCTATGGGATTTTTTCGCTCGGTAAAGGGACCGATCTCGCGGCAGCAATTGAGTTCTTTGTCTTTGAAACGCCGAAGGTACTGATGTTGCTAGCGTTGGTCGTATTCGCCGTCGGCATCATCCGCACGTTCTTCACGCCGGAGCGAACCCGGCGGATCCTAGCCGGAAAAAACGAATCAGTCGGTAACGTGCTTGCTGCACTGTTAGGCATCGTGACTCCTTTCTGCTCCTGCTCTGCGGTTCCTCTCTTCATCGGGTTCGTCACCTCCGGGGTGCCTTTGGGCGTGACGTTTTCCTTTCTTGTGAGCGCTCCGATGGTCAACGAAGTGGCTTTAGTGATGTTGTTCGGATTATTCGGTTGGAAGGTAGCGGTTTTTTATCTAGCGACCGGCCTGATGGTGGCCATGGTCTCGGGGTGGATTCTGGGACGCCTGAAAATGGAGAGATATGTGGAGGACTGGGTATTTCAAATTCCCGGCGGGGTGGATGCGGGAAGTGTGGGGATGGATTGGCCGGGCCGCATCCACGCGGGTTGGGATGCGGTGAAGGACATCGTCGGGCGGGTGTGGATCTATGTATTGCTAGGCATCGCGGTAGGGGCCGGAATCCACGGTTATGTGCCCGAGAATTTCATGGCCTCGCTGATGGGGCGGGACGCCTGGTGGGCAGTGCCGCTGGCGGTGCTACTTGGAGTTCCGATGTATTCCAATGCGGCGGGCATAATCCCGATCGTTCAGGCTTTGTTAGGCAAGGGTGCAGCACTGGGCACGGTGCTTGCCTTTATGATGTCAGTCATCGCCCTGTCACTGCCAGAAGCCATCATCCTGCGCAAGGTTCTCAAGCCACGGCTCATTGCCACGTTCTTTGGCGTGGTGGCCGCTGGCATCATGCTAGTTGGCTATTTGTTCAATGCCATTCTATGAAATGAGTACGAATATATAACCGGCAATTTTATTTGCCGATGCTCCTCATCTCCGGCTGAGTTTTAGCCGCTTCAATGGCCTTGATCGCTTTTTTAACGGACGCCACCCTGAGTTTATTACAGTCCTCGGGGAATTGATCATTCCCGCACTCGGTGTTGAATTGGACGATGAGTGCCTTGAGGTCCGGCACGATTTCACGCGCCGCCTTGCCATAGCCTGTCAGCTCATTCATGATCTCCCCGGTCCGCTCCTCGCTGCCATGCCCGCCTTGCGTCCGGGCGAATTTGACGCCAACGCGGATGCCTTCCTTGAAGTGATACTTCGTAAGAGCTTTGTACGCACCCATCCGGATTTCATTGCTGAACATGGTGTCGGCAGGCGACATCTCATCCGCTGCTGCAAAAATATCCGCTGCCAGCGCCTGCACATCTTCCGACGTGAGTTGTTTCTCGAAAGTGTTCCTGAGTTGCATTCTCGCCATTCCATCCGCGTTTCTCGCCACGGCACGAATCGCCGGGTAAAGCAGTTTTCTGTCGATACCTTCGATTGAGTCTTTCAATAAATCGGCGAACAGCACGGACGCCAGTTCCCCGTGCGTAAGCTGCACCGGGTCTGCCCACACTATCGGCGTGAGAGGCTCCGCCGTATCGGCAACTGCCCTGAGCATATCCGGTAGAACCGGTCGCGATTCATTCCCTATGTTCTTGAGCGCATCGGCGGCCTTGACGCGTAACCACCGGTCCTCATGTTTCAACAAGCGCACCAGCACAGGCAAGGCATCAGTGCTCTTCAGGCAACCGAGCGCCTCACAAGCACCTTGCCGGATATGCGCATCCCGGCCCTCAGCCAGCGCGATCAATTCCGGCACCATCGTCATCGCCTCGGGCCGGAGAGCCAGTTCATTGGCCGCCCAGCCGCGCACGATCGGTGACCAATCGGCAAACGCCGCCACAAGCTCCTTCGGGCTCATTTTCTTGCAATCCACGTCAAAGCGGCCCGACGCAATTGCCTCACCCACATCATTTTTGCTGAGCGAGTATTCCTGTTTCAAATCCTTGCCGGTAATGCACAATTTCCCCAGAGGCATGGAATAGGTTAGAACGTATGTGGCAGTCGGGCTGAGCCCCTCATAACTGCTCGCGCCGTAATAGGTATCATCCTCCGTCTTCCCACCTCCAAACTGCTCGTCACCATCGTACGTGAACGCCGCATCACACCGCCTCACCAAGTCAAGGTGCCACTCAGCTTCCTTGAAAAACGCCGCAGCAGCATCAGGTCCGCCCGCATTCGCACCCAGTGCACCCCACAGGTAGCTGAACCCCTGTCCCGTATGGCCGTACTCGCGGTTCTCATAAGCCGCCGTGCACATCTTCGCGAAAAACCGCTGCGCATCCATCCGCTCACCTTGGATGGCAAACATGAGCGCGGCGAGCGAGTTCTTGCCGTTGTTCTCATGGTACGGCCATGCAATATGCTCACCGTACGGAATCGATCCCTTATCAATATAGTATGAGAAAAACTTGGAGGCCCTGCCTATCGCATCATCCACTTCCTGATGGGCAACGCCGCATTTCCTGCCTAGGACAATAGCGAGATTGGCTATCAGTCCGCACTGGTTGACAGGTCCATAAGGCGGAATGGATCCGTGCAGCTTGCCATCCGCCGTCTTCTCCGAGCCCCCGTGCCCGAATGTCCCGTACATGCCCTGCCCCCTGGCAAGCGCCATGGTATATTTTTCGATTCCCGGAAGAACCTGTTTATCGCCGGTAAGCAGGTAATACTCGCAGAGGAACACATTTTTATAGCCCCAGTCCCAGGTATCGCACGTGTTCGGAGCAAGATCGCCAGGCACGATCGAGCGGGCGAACGCCTCGACTTTGGGCAGGTATTCTCGTTTGCCGGTTGCCAGCAAAGCGAGTCCGTCCACAGCCCCCCACTGATCGTTAGTCAGCGGCTCTTTCTCCAGCACCCTGCATGCATCGTCCAAGATCAGCTTCGACTTCTCACAATCATAGGGAGCCGTCGCACTGTACGACCCCATGACCTTCAACTTGAGCTGCACCTTTGCCGTCTTTCCTTTTCTGGAAATCGTCAACGGCAGGATACCCTTATTCTCTGTCTTCTCGGCTTCCGTGATCGCCTTGCCGAAACTCTTGCGGGCGTCGTCGGTGAATAACCCCTCGCCCACACCCAGAATCACGTCGTTCACCTTGAGGACCCCGTCCGCAGGCGACTTCGCCCCCACATGGGTCACCAAAATCTGCCTGCTACCTGCCGTAGTGCGGCCCTGCACGCTGTCCAGATCCGTCTCTGGGTGAGTGTAAATCCATCCGCGCAGCCCGGTGGGCCCGAGGTTATAGGTCTGCTCACGGTTTACGCCGCGCTTCACACTCTTGGTTAGATCAGGCACTTCAGCCGCCCCAGAAGCAGGAGCACTCAGCCCAATTATGAGCACCAGCATCGCAAATCCGATCAGAACCAGCTTCTTTTTCATAATCATCAATAACCTGAATTGGTGGAGCATGTCACGGGTGCGGTTGTGGAATTCTTCTCGGACATGACAGGCCGTCAGGCAAGCTTGGATTTGACGTCGTAGGCATGCGCAACGGAGCCATGCTTGGTGTCAGCGGTCTCGTCCTTGGGTAGGAAGGAGCGGACGTATTCAACCTTCACCTGCCGGGGCGCGACGGTCACGCGGAGATAACCGGAACTTGGAAGTTTCTTGCCGGATGCATAGCGCTCCTCGTTGTAGGCTACATAGCCATGATCCGATGGCATCGGAACTTCCTGATAGATGATACCATCCTTTTCCTGCTGGCAGTATAGGTGGTCGTGGCCTTGGAAAAAGATGTTCACCTTATGCTTCACCATGAGCTGGTGGATCGGCAGCTCCCAGCCCGGACGCTTCTGGGCGAAGGAGCCTTCACTTTTCTTGCCCTGACCGCCCCATTCGTAGAGATCCGCCTCATCGACGCCACCACGACCGGAGCCTAGGACATGGTGAGCAAAGACGAATTTGTATTTTGCCTTGCTGGTTTCGAGGGTCTTCTTGAGCCACTTGTACTGGGCGTCGCCGATGGTGATGTCCCACCAATCACGGTTTTTCTTCTCCTCGTCACGACCGGCACCTCCGCCGCCCTTATCGCCCTTGAGCTTCGGGCCGAAGCCGCTGTCAACGAGCGCTGCGGAATGCCAGTAGTTATCGAGGATCACAAAAAGCGCATCGCCCCAAGCCCAAGCGCAATAGTTTTTGAGCAAGCCGATGTCCTTGATTTGAGTAGGATTGCCCGAGTAGAAGGTGTCGGGAGCGGGCGTCGGGTAGAGATGGTTGCGAGCCAACTGGACGCCCACGGCGACGTCGCGGCGTTCGTCGGTTTGGTTATAATTGAAGAGTGACGCCTGCTCATGGTTGCCGTTCATCAGGAACACCGGAGCGCTCTGGCCGACAAGACCGAGGAACGGACGCTGCAGCAGATAGGGTTGGGCGAGCGAGGTAGGCGTGATCGTGCGGACTCTTGCCACGCTGAAATCATCGCCGATGCATATATGAAAGTCCGGCCGGTCCATGGCGGCGGTCTGAAGGGTGCGAGCATAGAGATCGGGGTGACTGCTCTGCGGACGTTCGGGGTGCGAATCGCCCTGAAGGGTGAAAACAAACGTCGATCCTGGCGCACGCTGGGTGGCGAAACGGCATTCGCTTCGCTGGGCGAAGACTCCCGCACCGATCTTGCGGTAGCTAAGACGATAGAAATACTCAGTGTTCGGCTTGAGTTCGTCGAGGACCACCTCACTGGGCTCGCCGGCACGGAAGACCGTCATCGCGGTCTTTCGACTATACTTGCCAGGGGCTGCACCAATCTCGAAAAACCCTTCCATCGGCTCCGTGGCCAGCACACTGGCAGTTACGGCTTTGTCCGTCACACGACCGAGCACCACGGAAAGTTTGGAGAATTCGGCCAAGGATGCGGGCAGAATGTATTCGCCCTGAAAAGCGGGGCCGCGGGCCTTGCCCTTGTCATCACCCTTGCCGCCCCTGCCACCTTTGCCCTTCGCGTCTTGAGCCGAGGCGCAAGGCAGGAAGGTCCAGCCGATGGTCGCGGTCATCAGCCCGAGAAACCTCCGGCGCATGAGGGCGCCGGATGCCGGTTGATAGAACGGGTTGGGCTTCTCAGAGGCGGGGTAGGAGGAATTCATGGTGATGCGGCAGGTTTGGAAGAGAAATGCTCTGGGTAGGGGAAAATTGCATTAACAATGCAAAAAGAAAGTTCGAAAAAGTTATTGCCTTAACGGTGGCTTCATTTGCCGCCCGCGGATGGAACCACATAAGCATGGACGACAGCCTGATCGGCGCCGATGTATTCCACCTTCGTCTGGCTGGGGGAAACCGCTAGCCGCAGGTGCCCGGAACTGCCGAGAATCACGCCATCCTTGTAGCCGTACTCGGCGGCTGACCGTGGCGCTCTGCCGTTGACCGGCGCACCCGGTTGCGGGACATCCTGATAGACAATGCCATCAAGATCCTGTTTTGCGTACAGATGATCATGCCCGTGGAACACGATGCTGACCTTGTTCCTTACCAGCAGTTGATGGATCGGCGCGGTCCAACCGGGGCGATTCCGCGCAAACCCGTCCGTGCCATCGGGGTTTTTGCCACCCCACTCATACAATGGAGCGGCTTCCGCCCCGCCCCGGCATTGGTCATCCGCCCCGCCGACCAGATGATGGATAAAGATGAATTTGAACTTCGCCTTGCTGGTTTCGAGGGTTCCCTTGAGCCACTGATATTGGTTAGTACCGAGCGTGCGGCACCAGTTGTCCTTGCGGCCGCGCTGTTGCTGGGTGAACCAGAACGGGTCGAGCACGATGAACTGCGCATCTCCCCATTGCCATGCATAGTAATCCTGCAATAGGCCGGCTTCGGGATGCTTGCTGGCGTTGCCCGTGAAGAATTCGTCCGGAACCGGGTTGGGAAAATACCGCTTGCGCATCATGTTGGACCAGACGGACAGGCTGTCGGACGCATCACCGCGTCCACGCGGGCTTTCGCCATCGTGATTACCG
>JBAXOP010000014.1:0-32582 GCA_037133195.1 Verrucomicrobiota bacterium
CGGTGACACCGACGGCAGCATCGTACCAGCACACCAGACTGCTGGTGACAGGGAGTGCTGGTATGTTGTTCGCACCGGTCGCCGCCACCCGCGGCTTGGAGCCAGTGAAGCGGGTGCTGGCCTCTGCCCAGACCGCGCTGCCGCCGGATACCTGGCAACGGTAAAAATAGGTCAATCCATAGACCACCGGTTCGGCGGTGATGGAAAAGGGCGTATCGGACTTCACGTCTTTAAGCACTTGCTTATGCGCCCAGTTCGCCGGGGTAGTGCCACCATCGGCCAGCCCCCAGAATACGGTCACATCCTCTGTCCCGCCGCCGGTCACCGTGCCCTGCAAGAGGATCTTGCCAGCCGGTGAAACAACCGCGCCACTTTTCTGATCAATGGCCGTGGCTGCCTGGGCACATGCTATGCCCGCTAGAAGCGCCACCACCGTCATCATGCCGGTGATTTGCTTTTGGGATAATCGCCATTGCATGAGCCGGTTACCACAGCGGCGGGCGGAGACAAGTGGAGTATTAGTTTTCATCGGTGTTCTGTCTTCCATGGGGGTCGAATCAGAAGTTCGCTTGACGGCAACGCGCAGCTCAACTGGATCAGATTTGGCCCCTTGTGACAGTTTCATGCGCGGAATTCAATCACCTTACGAACATCTTGCAATCATTTTGTCGTCAATTAGTGATTTTTTTTGACAATGAACATCGGTCCTCTCACTATTTCCTGCGTTCGAGCCATCTGGCTCGATAGAATTTACCAAATTCCCAACAATTTGATGCGAACCACCCTGAGAAACCGGGAAATTTTAGAACTCCTCGACGATATTGGGGAGTTGAGCGTGCCGGAAGTTTGCACGCGCCTATCGCTCTCGCCTGCCACTGCGCGTCGCGCCTTTGCAAGACTCGCCGCTGCAGGGCTGGCTGAGAAAGTTTGGGGTGGATTGATCCGGCGAAATCCGGCCACTCTTCCCGGCAATGACATGGTGCCTAGCAGCTTGCGGGAAAAATTGAACGCGGAGGCCAAGGATGCCATTGCACGCCAAGCGGCCATGTTGGTCGAGGATGGCGATGTGGTCGCCATTGACGGCGGCACCACCACTCTGCGCCTCTCGTCCTATCTGGCCAACCGTCCGATCCGCATTCTAACCAACTCGATTCTCATCGCGCACCGGATCGAGCAATTGCGCAACGGTGCCAAAAGTGCCGAGGTCTTTCTGACTGGCGGCTTTGTTTATCCTGGCTCGGGCCTGCTGGTCGGTCCGCAAGCCGTCGCCAATTTGCGTGACTACCACAGCCGGTGGGCCTTCCTCTCCGTGGGTGGCTTGGATGCGCAGGGTGCCACCAACACCAACCAACTCGTCGTCGAAAGCGAACGCGCCATGATTGAACAAACCGAGAACGCGGTCATCCTGGCGGACTCTAGCAAGTGGGACCATCGCGATATGATCCGGCAATGCGCATGGAGCGAAATTTTCTGCCTGATTACCGACCGGCAACCAGATGACTGGATGCCGCCCATCGCGGCGGAAAAACTCGTTATCGCTCCGCTCGCGACCCTTTGAGTGATCAGCTACCACCCTGAATCGGACGATTCGCTCAACCAGAAGCAACGCCAATATTTTTCGTTGGTGGCAATAGGGATCGACCGGTTCCTCGGGCGTTAGAGGCTCTGAAAAAATGCCGAACCCTATCCTTGTCGCCTCACGCAACCGGGTGCAGAATCGCTTTAAGATCATCCTCCACTGAGGCGATAGGCATGAGGTTGAAGGTGTCCGCGAGCACCTGCCGCACCGCTGGTGTTAGAAATGCGGGGAGGGTCGGGCCGAGACGGATATTGCGGATGCCAAGATGCAGCAAGGTGAGGAGGATGGCCACAGCTTTCTGCTCATACCACGATAGTACCATCGACAGCGGCAGATCATTGACCCCGCAGCCAAAGGCATTGGATAACGCCACCGCAATCTGAATGGCCGAGTAGGCATCGTTACACTGGCCAATATCGAGCAAGCGCGGAATGCCGCCAATATCTCCAAAGTCCAACTTGTTGAAACGGAATTTCCCGCAGGCCAGGGTGAGGATGACGCAATCTTGCGGCACCGCCAGCGCCAAGTCTGTGTAGTAATCGCGCCCGGATTTGGCACCGTCACAGCCACCTATCAAGAAAAAATGCCGGATGGCGCCACTCTTGACGCCAGCCACCACCTGATCCGCAACCCCCAACACCGCATTGCGCCCAAATCCGGTTAGAAGCGTTTGGTCAGAACCATCTTCAACAAACCCCGGTGCTGCCAAGGCCGCTTCTATCACCTGTCTAAAATCACGGTTGGTGACATGCCTGACGCCTGGCCAGCCGACATGTCCGGCGGTGAAAATGCGTTCGATGTAGCTTGGCTGGGGTTCCTGGATGCAGTTGGTGGTCATGAGAATGGCTCCGGGAAATTGCGCAAACTCCACCTTCTGATCTTGCCAGGCTCCGCCGTAATTGCCTACCAGATGCGAATAGGCTTTAAGCGCCGGATAGCCATGCGCAGGCAACATCTCGCCATGCGTGTATATGTGAATGCCGCTGTCGCGGGTTTGTATCAGCAAGGCTTCCAAGTCCTTCAAGTCATGACCGGATACCAGAATCGCCTTGCCCTTGATCGGCTCGACGCGCACCGCTGTGGGTACCGGATGGCCGAACGTGCGGGTATGCGCCTCATCTAATAATTCCATAACCTTCAAGTTCACCTCCCCGCAACGCAGGCAGAGCCCGAGCCACTCATTCATCCCGAGTCCGCCATCCGCAAGTGCTGCGAGCGCATCGCGGAAAAAGGCGGTAATTTCATCCGACTCATAATTGAGAATGGCCGCGTGTTCCGCGTAAGCCGCCGCGCCCTTGATACCGTAGGTGAGCAACTCCTTGAGTCCGCATATATCCGGGCCCTCCGAATCCACATCAAAGAGAATGCTCACCTGCCGACCTTGGCGAATGAACCCTTCAAGACCTTCCGCTGGGAGCCACGCGGCCGGCCCTCTGACATTCTCAGGTTCCTGCCCGCCAGCACGTGCGGCGGCCTCATACGTTCTGCGCACGGTGTCGCGGACCGTAACGGCCCGCTGCAGCACTGCGAGGAAACGCGCGTCGTCGAAGTTCACGTTGGTGACGGTTAGAAATAGGGCTTCAACGAGAAAGTGGTCGCTCTCACGGGTGATGGCACCGAGCTTGGCGGCGCGTGACGCATATTGGGCGATGCCTTTGGCCGCGTGCATTAGAAGATCCTGGAGGCAGGCCGTGGAGTCGTTTTTGCCACAGACGCCTTGGGTGGTGCAGGCGGTGGCCTTGGAGGTTTGTTCACATTGAAAGCAGAACATGATGGTCAGATATTGTTTGTTAGTTATTTTTAAAACCGCAGGGCGGCAACGCCATGCATGCTCTGACTTTACCGTGACGGCAGGATCGCGCCTTGACGCAGGTCAAACTTTTGTGAATTTGACCGCAGCACCGCAGCCGCCTAGAATCTGCCTGTGACCGCCCCCCGTTCCAAAATTCTCCGCCAAGCTGCCTATGCTCACACCTTGCGTGCATGCCAACTCTTCAGCGGGTTGCCCCCCGAAACCTTGGAAGCAATCGCCCAGTTCTGCGTGCCGCGGCGCCTCGCCAAGGGCGACTTCCTGTTTTACGAGGGCGGCCCCACCGTCGGCTTTTACGTTGTCCAAAGCGGCGCAGTGTGTGTGCATCGGGTCAACGCAATGGGTAAGGAACATGTCATCGCCGTATTCCGAGCGGGTCAATCGTTCGCGGAAGCGGCGCTGGCCAGTGCTGGCGGATACCCGGCCAATGCCCGAGCGGTAGAGAATACGGCGGTATTGCTAGTGCCGCAGACCCCGTTTACCGACATGCTACGCCACAGCCCGGAACTGGCCTTGCGCATGCTAGGGGCCATGAGCCTCCACCTGCGTGAGTTGGTAAGCCGCCTGGATGATCTAACCCTCAAGGATGTGGAGTCGCGGCTCGCCCACTGGCTGCTCAAGCAATGTCCGCGTCCTCTCACTGATGCTTGTGTCGTAATCCGCCTCGGCCACACCAAGCGGGTGCTCGCCAGCGAACTCGGCACTGTCGGCGAAACCCTCTCCCGCACTCTGGCAAAATGGCGCACTCTCGAATTAGTCCGCGTCCTGGGCAATTCCATCACCGTCATCAGCCCACTCCAACTCGACGCCTTGCTGCGCCGCAATCTGGGCGACTGAGGCGGTCCCCCCGCTGATATCCGCGTCAAGTTCAGGGATGCACGGCGATGAATCTTGCATGCGCTCGCCTCAAGGTGAGGTGGCACCCGCCGCCATGGCCCATGCGCAGAGCAAACCGAGCCGCCTAGCGGCCTTCTCTTGCGCCTCCCATGGCCAAATGGGGGCAAGATGTCCAATACTGTCGGGTTAGCGCATGCTTTCGTTACAGAAGGCTCCGGGCAGGATGCCCGAGCCACGCGGAGCGGGCATCCTGCCCGCCGCCTCTTCTTTTTTCCTGCCTCTGCATGAACAAACCTGCCAGTATTGGGCGGGACGCCGCCACTCCTTGAGAGATAGCTTGCAACACTGCCGTTGCAATTTTTAGCCGTCGCAACTATGATTGCTCCCATGAAAAACACAATGGTGATCATTGCTCTTGGCGGTTTATGCCCCGTCGCCCACGCTACTCCAGAATCGGCTTGCCTGCCGATGGGCGGCACATGCAAAATCCAAGTGGCCACAACGAGTGGGCGCACGGTGACGCCACCCAGCCAGCCGCGCTTGCCAATGGCTACGGTGTTCAAGGGTGAGGCAAAGTTTCATGCGATCGTAGCCAAGGCCGAACAAGAAAACTGGCGGGCCCTGCCACTTGCCCAACGCTGCGTCCGGGTGGCCCGCGAATTGGTCGGCACCCGCTATGTAAACTATACGCTGGAAGTGGACGATCACATTGAATCCCCCGTGGTGAACCTCACCGCAATGGATTGTTGGACATACTATGAGAACACCCTGGCGATCGCCCGTATGCTGCGATACAAACCCGGCCCCTACCAACCGAAAGACATGCTGCACATGGTGGAACTTGAGCGCTATCGCAATGGTATCTGCACTGGTAGCTATTTGAGCCGGATGCATCAGCTCGAGGAGGTGTTTTCCAATAACCAACAGCGTGGTTTTTCATCTAACATAACTGCCAAGCTACCCGGTGCAGTGCGCCTGCGCCGCGAGATTCATGAAATGACCGTGGCATGGAAGAGTTATCGCTACCTGCGTGCCAATCCCGCCCTCATTGAGCCAATCGGGCGGATCGAAGCGCGGGTGTCGCAATTGCCGGTGATGCACGTGCCAAAGGCAAAGGTGCGGGCAGCAGAGGAATATCTTCAAGACGGGGATATTTGCGCGATCACCACCACTGATCGCGATGCCTATACCTCTCATGTGGGCATGATCATGCGCATCAACGGCCGGGCGGTTTTCAGTCACGCCACCTCGGATCACGACAAGGGGCGAATGGTCATCATCGACCGCCCTATCACGGATTATCTGAACGGCTCCCCCACTCACTCCGGCATCATTATTTACCGTCCCTATGATTTGCCGCCCTCGCCTATGTGGCAACAAGCCACCGCCGGCCAGCACTGACAAACACCTGGGTTCCGTCCAACGAAACGCAGAACCGAGCGGAGCGAGATAGCGCGCAGATTTGTGTGCCGGAGTCTTGCAGTCTTGCGTGATGTGACTAGCATTTGCAGAGCAGTTACAACAAAATGATATCGATGATGATGAAACCCCTGATGCTATGGGTGGCTCTGCTGGAAATTCCGGCCTTGGCAGGTGAGTTTGTGGCGTATCATACACGCGTGGTGACGCCCGCAGCAACAGTCTATGCGGACAAATACCAGGATCTGGTCGTGACGTTTGCCAACACGGCGAACCGCCTCGAATTTCTCCAAGCCAAGAACTACCTACCGCAATGGAAGATCACCACAGACACAGGTGGCGTGGTTTATCACAATATCCAAAATCTGTTTCCTGGCAATGACGCGGATCCGTACTGTTATTACAGCTACGTGCGCTTGATCGAAAGCACGCCGGACAAGATCGTGGTCCACTGGCGGCATTTCAAGGATATCGAGGCGCTCACGATGTCTAAACAACTGGCGATTCCGGATTCGCTTACCCCACACGGCATTACCGGCGTGGTACATGAACTCTTCACGATCCATCCCGACGGCAGCGTCGAGCGCGAGGTCCGGGACGCCTCCAATACCCGCTACGAGGATTGGATCGACACGCGTTTGGTCACCCGCCAGAAACTCGCTCTAACACCCACGGGGGTCTCCCACAGCGCCCTCACCCCAGGGCTGAAACCACCATTTTTGCCGCGTGCCGCAGTGGCTGGAAACCCGGTCAAAGCATGTTTCGTCCAGCCTGCGCCGCTCTATCATTGGACATTCGATGAAGGCATGAAGCCGCATAACGACGAAGTCAAGGAAAGTGTAAGCCACAGGCCATGCGAGATCAGCGGGCTCATGACCCGCTTCAAAAAAGGTGTATCCGGTACCGCCCTCGCACTGGACGGATACTATGCAGGGGTCTCCATGGATGCCCCACCCATATCTCTATCAGCCATCACAGTGGCCGCGTGGGTCGCCTTGGACGCATATCCTTACAACTCCGCACCCCTAGTCCATCAGTCGTTAGGTCTCAGCGGCACGGATATATCGGATGGTTGGTACCTCGGAATCGATGCCTCCGGCAAACCGTTCGCTACCTTCAAAGGCGATGTGGCCAAAACCGCGCAATCCGCAGAGGTGCTACCGTTGTATGAGTGGACGTATGTGTGCGCGACTTTGGGCAACGGCAACATCAAACTCTACGTGAACGGCGTGCTGCAAAAAACCACGGCCTATACCCCGGCCCACATGCCCGTGCACCCCCCGGCCACGCCGTTGCTCATCGGCCGCAACAACGTAATGCAGAAAGCCACCGGGTTGGTGCGAACAAAACCGAAGCAACAGAAGCGCAGTCTCGCGTTTATTTACGGGCTTCAGGGTTTGCTCGACGAGGTAAGTGTTTACAACGCGGAGTTAAACGCAGGCCAGGTGATGGCGGCATATCACTCGTTGCTTCCGGCGCAGCGCACTTCCGATCTGGCTAAAGGTGTGCTGCCGGGCAATTCGGGGACGGCCGCACGCTTCGGCGCGGCCTATCAATCGCTGGCTTTCAGCGAGGTGTGGGACCCGCTTTGGCGGGATTTGCCCGGCACGGAAATTGTCGTCAAGTTCGATAAGAACCCGTGCAGTGTGGTCTATTGGCGCGGCACCAACTATGCCCCCAACTGGGTGAGCGAAAACAACCGTTGGATGGCGGATCAAAGTTCGGAAGGTGGCTCGGGCATTGCGGATGAAGTCGGATGTTCGGAGCACATGGCCGATAAGCAGACGCGGCACTGCCGCGCCCGCATCATTGAGAACACTCCCGCACGCGTGCTCATCCATTGGCGCTACCCCTGCGTGGGCGTCAGTTATATCAACCTTAAACCTATGGAGTGGAGTGATGAATACCATACGATATATCCCGACGGGACCGGTGTCCGCAAGGTCTATTGGAACAAAAACCCCAACTCCGGGCCGGGATTCCAGGATATTCAATTTCTAACAAATCCTGGCGAGCTGCCGCTGGACGTGATGGACCTTCAGGCACTCACTGTAATGGACCCGGAGGGCGCAAGTGC
This sequence comes from Verrucomicrobiota bacterium, assembly GCA_037133195.1. Taxonomy (GTDB): domain Bacteria; phylum Verrucomicrobiota; class Verrucomicrobiia; order Verrucomicrobiales; family Akkermansiaceae; genus Luteolibacter. Next base: position 7,723 of record JBAXOP010000014.1, read on the forward strand.
AGATTTGACTTGGAGGAGCGCAACGCCCACGGTGCCGGCCAACCCGCTGAAAGGGGCGCTTGTCGAACTCTGCAACTCGAAGGGGTCGGTTCACAAACTGTACGCTATGTTTCAAGGCGGGCGAATCGGGCCTTGGGGTAGCGGCGAGCAATCCTCATCCATCGCCAAGACCTTCGCCGGCCCGTGGAACCATTGGCCCATGTCCCTGTGCCCCTCGGACGGACGCTTTGCCGCGGCCAACGACCGGGTCACTCATTTCGCCCTCGCGGCCAACGACGGTGCCAAGAATTCGGACGCCATGAGCCTGGTCCTTTATGGCTTTTCTAATAAGACAGGCTTCAGCGCCGGAGATGGAAAATCCGCCAACGAAAACCAAATCAAAAGCCTGCTGCCTCTATATATGTCTTGGAAACAGCCCCCGGGTATTAGCGCCCTGAGCGGTTGCACGGTGAGTGCCTATGAGAAGGAAACGCGGGAGTTTCCGATTGTGGCGACCCAATCGGCGATGGCGGTGCGCATCGCTGCTTCGGCGGCCAGTCCGCTGGTCAATCCGTGTTTCACCGTCAAGAAGTGGGGCCACAGCCATCGTGCGACAATTGCAATTGCGGGAGCTACGGATATTCGTCAGGGAACCATTGTGGATAGAGACGCAACCCGCACCTTGGTCATCTGGGCGGAACTGCGTGCCACCTCGCCAGTGGAGGTGAGAATAAGTGGCGCAAACCTGCCGAATTAACCTGAAAGTTTACGGGATATGGCCGAAGGTGGTGTCCACTTTGATAGTGGCCCCGAACTCGCGTTTAAATTCGCCTTGGCCGGCGCGCATGATGACGCGGTCGTCGGTCCAATGGTCGCGATACCATGAGCAAGGTTTGAAGTCATCGTGGATGGCCGCCATCTTGGCATTCATTTTGTTACGCAATGCGGCGAGCTTGTCCGCGTGGGCCGGGTTGCTGGCCAGATCGACTTTTTGCTGCGGGTCGTTCTTATTGTCGAAGAGCAATTCTTTGCCGTCCGTGAGGTAGCGGGCATAGGTGAATTGCTTATCGCGCAGGGCGCGCCATTCGAAGCCATCATTCCACTGGAAGGTATGGCCCATGCCTTGGAGCAATGCGAATTCGGGCTCAGGTCCGCTGCGGCCCAAGGCCAGGTGCGAGAGGTCCATGCCTTCCACGGCGGCTGGGATTTTTTGGCCGCAAAGTCCGAGGATAGTGGGCATGATGTCGGGGGTGGCCATGCAGGCGTCTGAGACAGCCGAAGCTGGCACATGGCCCGGCCAGCGGATGATGAATGGCACGCGGGCGGACTCCTCGTAAAATGTCATTTTGTAAACCCGGCCGTGAGCGCCGAACATCTCGCCGTGATCGGACATGAAGATGACAATGGTGTCTTTTTCAATACCGGTCTGCTTGAGTGATTCTAACAACCTGCCGATTTGTTCGTCGAGGGCGGCGGTCTGGGCGTAATAGACGCGCATCATATCGGGCAGGTTCGCCTTCCAAGTTGTCAGCCATTTTTCCTTATTGGTGTTGCGGTCCATGTAGGGATCGGGTTGCTCCAGCCAAGTTTCAGGCAGGGGAAACTTGACACTGGCGAATTTGTCGAGCCACTCTTTAGGCACGTTTTTCTTACCCCACGGGTCGTGCGGAGGACTGTAGGCGACGACCATCGCAAATGATTCGTTGGCTTGCGCATGGCGCTTGATTTGCTCGATGGCCATATTGGTGAAATGGATCGGGCTGAACTCGGATCCGTGCAGTTCCTTCGGGCTATCGGTCCAGTACGAGTACTTATAGTTATCATGACCAAAATTGAACGCGGCCCAGAAATCATCGAAGCCTAGCCGATATGGGCCGGGCGGGACAAAATTATTTTCGGCGCCGGCGTGACCGCCAGCCTTGTGGGACCACAGATGCCACTTGCCGATCATGTCGGTGCGCGAACCGGCGGCCTTGAGGACATGTGCAAAGGTATCGTGGTTCGGGTTGAGGCGCAATTCATTGACCACCACGCCGGTGGAGCTGGCATACTTGCCGGTGAGCAGGGAGGCGCGGAAAGCCGAGCACACGGGAGTTGATGAGACGAAGTTACGGAACAGCATGCCTTCCTTGGCCAGGCGGTCGATGTTAGGGGTCATCGCCCGCGTATCCGTGAAGCCGCAGGATTGATAACGCAACTGGTCGGGCATCAGGATGATGACATTGGGCGTTTTCCCCTCTGCGGAGATGGCGGCACCCAGGTGCATCAGGAAGCACAGCGCGGGCAGCAGCAGCGGCCATGGGCAAAGGATCCGAAACGGCCTATGACCGGTTAGAAGCGGGTTATGGGTGTGAGAGTTCATTTACAGAGTTTTTTCATTGCCTCGCCCATAGCGTCACCGATGAGGAAATAGGTTTCGGCATTGCCGTTCCAATGATAGACTTGGCGTGAGGGCGAGTCTTCCTGGCTGCGGAAAAAATCGCGGGTTTCGACGCAAGTGACGGTGCCCTTAAATTCTGGCAAGGCGGCGGCACCGGCCTGGGCCTTGATGATACCGAGGCGGCGGGGGTTTTTCTGATCGCGGCCAGCGAAGCCGCTGTTGGCGATGACGAACGGGAGATCTTTCACGCCGAGATCCTTGCGCACGTCGCGGATGAAGTTGGCCATGTTCTTCTCATACTCGTCGGTCGCTTGCTGCGTGCAACCGTCGTTCCACCCCTGGTGCCAGCCAAATCCGGCAATTTCGTAGCCCTTGCCATCGTAGTCGGGGAATTCCTTTTTCAAATCAGTTAGAACCTGTTTAACGTGGCCGAGCATCTCGGTGTAGCATGGACCGACCGTGCCGCCACTGCTGGGTGGACGGAAATCTTTCTGCAAACTCTTGCCACCCCAGGCAGTCTTGATCAGCAATACTTGGTTTTCAAAATGCGCACCCATCACGTGCCCAAATTGAAACTCAGGCCCGATCTTGTCTTCCTTGGCACCGAAGCCGGCCGTCAGCCCGCCCTTGCGGCCCAGATACCAGACCCACACATCGTCGCGCACCAGCCATTTGCCGTCCTTATCGATGGTGTGCTTGAAACGTTGCGCAGTGGCGGGTGCCTTGACCAAATACTCCAAGGTCCCCTTCCCCTCGTTGCGCGTTTTAGCGGCTATTTTCACCTGGCCCTGCCCTTCCATGTTAGACTGCCCAGCCAAGATGAATACTTTGACCGGGCCCTTGCCCGGCTGCCCGGCCATAGCCAGGACCGGAGCCAAGGCCATGGCCATTATGGCAACCAATCTAACTGGCGCCCAACATTGTTTGATATGATTCAGGTTCATTGTTTTCATGGTAGTGGTATTTGCTCAAGGCGCGGGGACGCGGACTATGGTTAGGGAATGGGGTGGAAGTTTGGCGGTGCCTTTGATGAAGGTGAGTTTCCGGTGTTCCGGCACGACGCGGGCGGGGTGATCCACGTCGTTGTATGCATCCGGTGAATCGCCGGCGAGGATAGTTGCATCGAACGTTCCGTCAAGCGGCACGGTGCCGATATTGACCGTACAGGCGCCGGCTTGATCAGGGTGGCGGTTTACCAGTGCGAGTGCCCGGTTCTTACCGGCCGGATCGACGGTGGCCACCGCGTCGATGACGGGTATTTGTTGTTTGCCACTCCCATACGGGCTCGCAACGACGGAGGCGGCGGCGACGTGGTTTTCCAACAAGTTGGCATACATAGCCAGGATATGGAAAGTGGTGCGTTTGACGATACCCTTGGGGTGGACAAAGAGCGGGCCGCGGGTATTGACTATCGGGGCGATATTGGTCATTGCGACGTCAGTGCTGTGGCGCAGGCAGGCATTGAAAAACGAAGCCGAGAACAGGGCGTCGGCCATGGAGTATTGTTGGGGGAGCTTATTGATCTCGCGCTTGGCGATGAACGCGGCTCCATCCGCGTCATCCGCCTCGAGCGGCTTCTTGCGCGGAAACCCCGGATGATGCCACCCGCGCAAGTTCCACTCATCGAAGGCGACTTTGACGCGTCCCCGGCAACCCGCCTTATCGAGGATACCGAGCATGGTCTGGAGCGTTTTTTCGGGGCCCTCGGAGCGCAGGATGCAATCCTGATACTTCGGCATCATGTTCTTGCTTTGGAAGCCAAACCAATACTCATGCAACGCGACGTAATCGAGGTGCTTGCCCGCCGCAGCTAACAACGGCAAGCTCCAATCCTCTTTTTTGGTGGCCGCGGCGGCGAGTTTGATGGTGGGATCGGCGGCACGCATCAGCACGGCGCATTCATCCACCAGCGGCCCCCACTTATCCGCATCTTTCCGGCCAATCTCCCAGGGCCCGTAGTTCTCATTGCCGATACTCCAGTATTTTACATTGAACGGAGTTTCATTGCCATTGGATTTGCGTTGGGTGGCGTATTCGCCGGTGGACGCATTGCAGTATTCGACCCACTGCTGCATTTCCGCAGGGCTACCGTTGCCGGCATTGGTGCAGATATATGGCTCGCAGCCGACCAACCGGCACCACGCGATAAATTCGTCGGTGCCGAACGTGTTAGGATCAGTGGCACCCCAGACCGGATCGGCGACGGGCTTGCGTGTTTTGCCGATGCCGTCCTTCCAATGATAGCCACTGACGAAACAACCGCCGGGCCAGCGTACGACCGAGAGTTTCAGCTCCTTCATCGCGGCGATAACATCCTTGCGGAACCCGCGCTCATCCGCGATCGGCGAACCGGGCTCGAACAATCCACCATATATCTGATCCGTGAAATGCTCGATAAACCCGCCGAAAAGCAACGGACTGATGGCTTGCGTCGGCGCGACCGTATCTATTGTTAGGACGGCGTGCGGTGCCTCAACCGGGGCTGACGGGGCACTCAATACTGTTGATTTAACACTATTACGTGATTGAACAGAGGCTCCGGGCAGGATGCCCGGGCCACGTGGCGCGGGCATCCTGCCCGCCGCCTCATCCTGTCTTGTTCCGGCTTTGCCTAAGTCAACAGTACCGGGCGGGGCGCCTGCCGCGCTCAGGGCAACCGCCCACAAAACGGATAGAACCAGAATCAGCTGGGGTTTTTTAGGGGAATTCATCAGAGGTGACGGCTATTTGCCAATCTTGTCTTTGGGCAGGTCGAGAGAGCGCAGCGGACGGGTGTCATCGGGCATGCCTTCGAGCTTCGTGATAATGGTGGCCACCCGGTCGGCATGTTTGCCCATCGTCTTTTCCTTGTGGGCTCTGATGCGTTTTTCCAGATCGCGCAATTGTGGTAGCACCGCCTTGGCTGCCGCACCGTACGTCTCAAGGGTATCGAGGCATGCGGGGATGCGTGCGTGCTTGCCCCATTTATCGATATCCATCACCTCGATGCATAGCGGCATGCCTTCCTTGATGCGGTATTGGGCGAAGAGATCGAGGCCGCGCAAGCGCACGCCGCTGGCGAACATTTCGCCGCTGGGCGATTGGTATTTGATAGAATTATAAATGGCCGGGAGCAAGGGTTTAATTTTGTCGTAATCCATTTGTTTATAAACCGAGGTGATGGTGCCGCGGGCCCGTCCGTCGTCATTTTTGAGTAATCGTTCGATAGCGGCGTAGAGTTTTTGTAGGTCAACGTCACGGATCGACTTGGCGAACATGCCGGCCTTGCCCATAGCGCCACCTGGATAGAACAATGCGTATCCGATATATCGCTGGGTGAATTCACGCGGGTCATTGGGGTCGGACGCTACCGCCAGATCGAGCAACTTGGAGGTGGATTTGCGGGCGGATTCGCCGATGGCCGAGAGTGAGTAAGTGGCCTGGATGCGCAGCCAGACATCCGGGGATTTCAGTGCTTCGGTTAGAGCAGGCACGGCCGGGGCAGCTTTCATATCGCCCAGAGCCACGCAGGCCCCGTAGCGGGTGTTGGCCTCCTTGGCGGAGAGCATTTTGAGCACTGTCTGGACAGTGGCGGAATCAGCCTTTTTGGCGAGCACCTCGCTGGCGCGTGAGCGGACCGCGGGCGACCAACTCGTCAGGTCCTTGATGAGTGCTTCCTTGGATTTGGCCAGATAGGGAGTGATGCCTTTTTCGGGAACGGAGAAGCCGCGGCCGGCCTCAATGGTTTCGGCGAGTGCCGGACCGGTGAGTTCAGCCTCCTTGTGGCGATCCTTGCCGGTCATGAAAAGTTTTTCGCCGGGGAGCAGGTAAGCCAACAGATAGGCACCGGTGCAATCCCAGCCGTGGTATTTGTCATCCTTATCAACCCCTTGATAGGGGAAGCTGCCATCCCAGCGACGGGCCAGATCATAGTACCAGCGCATTTCATTGAGAAATGCGGAGGCGGCGGCCGGACCGGCGCGTCCGGCCCCGAGGGCACCCCACAGATAACTGAAGTAATTGCCGGTGTGCCCCATTTCGCGTTCGCCGTAAGAAGCGACGACCATGCGCGAGAAAAAAGCAGCACCATCGCCATGATTTTGGACATCGAACATGACGGCGGCGATGCCATTTTTTCCGTTGCCGGCGTGGTTGACACCGGGGTTATGGTCGCCGTAGGGAATGGTTCCCTTGTTGATATAGAACTCGAAAAATTTGGTGCCTTTGACGATGGCCTTGTCAACTTCCTCGTCCTTGACGCCGCACTTGGTAGCCAAAATCATCGACAACTGGCAGATGAGACCGGATTGATTGATGGCCCCGTAGCCGCCGAGCGGGCCATGCAACTTGCCGTTATTATCCTCGGGCCAAGACATGCCGTGGCCCCAACTGCCGACGGCACTCTGGCCACGGGCGATGGCGTTAGAGTAAGCACGAATGGCCGGAAGTACGTCCTGATCGCCGGTAGCTAGATAGTATTCCGTTAGAAACAAATTATGATAGCCCCAATTCCAGCCGACCATACCGCGGTCGGACTCATCGATTTTAAAATCCTTGGGACCGACCTTGTGAGCGAGGTCGGCGACGAGAGGCAGGAATTTTTTATCCCCGGTGGCGAGCAAGGCGAGGGCACCTATCTGGTCGGGGATACTGGGGCCGATGTTTTTGGCGAGGTGAGCGGTTCCTAGTTCAATGATTTTCGCGGATTTTTCGCAAGAACCGAACGGCCATTGGGGGCCATAGGAGCCCATAACGCGCAACGGCACGGTGACGGCGAGTTCCTTGCCCTTGCGCCACAGCAACAACGGAAGTTTACCGCCGGCTGCCTTGGTTTCTGCGGTGGTAATGGCATTGCCGAAAGCCACGCGGGCGTCACTGGTGAACTTGCTGGTGCCCACGCCGAGTATCACGTCATCGACCTGGACGAGACCGGCTGCCGGCGACCCCTTATCCACCTTGGTCACGAGGATCTGGCGGGCCTCGGTGGTGACCATGGACCACGCCCACATTTTGCCGCGCAGGCCGGTGGGGCCAAGGTTCCAGTCGTGTTGGTTTTTCTCGGCGAGTTTACCGCCCTGTGTGAGGTCCGGCACGGCTGGGGCTTCCTTGGCAGCGAAGACCGGGCCGGCAAGGAGGACGGCGATCATTGCGGCGACGCGATGACTGTTGATGAGACGCGAAATGGCGAGGTGTTTCATGGTGTTTTGCAGGAATTGGGATGGCATGGAAATAAACTGGCAGTTAGAATCGGCAGCTTCAGCGGTGCCTCTTACCGGTGCGGAAAAGCCCGCGCTGGTTTGAGCGCGGAGGTTGCCGGGGGGCTGAAGCTGGCGCGAGCGTATGCGCCCTAACCCGCAACGCACAACCGCGAATCGCGGATTTGCCATCCCACGATGATGCGACGGCCCAGGCTCACCCGAGGCGAGCATCCCATGACTCAGGACTCCTGATCTCGATGGACAGCGAAAGATACACGAGATTGGCTCGGATGCCCCAATAGCAACGGTTGGCGGGCGTTAGGGCGGTCCGGCGAACCGGATTTGCCTGTGAAGTGAAAAGTGACACCTTCCCGTTTGTCAAAAAGAACCGGGTGCGAACCCGAAACCGGAGGAAGGTGCCATTGAACCAGACCATTTTACCGATCATCCCGCATGGTGCAACGCCAATCAACTCCCTGGTGGGAGTTTTCTACGTCGACGGCCACGTCAGGGTGTACCACGGCAGCAAAACCAAGCTGCCGCACAAATAGGTCTCCCGCCAACACCTGGAAAATTTCCATCACTGGAAAGGGTTGGCGGGAAGCGAATACTCACAGTGCAGACGCGCGGGTATTGCATGTTGCCGCAGATCTTCAAAATCTACTTGGTCGGGCAATATATCTATGGAGCGAGCCTAACGCAGAAGCCAAGCGTTCAAATGTAGTGGCTTTCCACAACTAAGCGACGCAGGCCATAGTTGACGGAAGACACGTCGATGTCCTCTTCACCTCTGGTCGGGTCTGAGGTACCGCTGCGCTAGATGATTTTTTCGCGCAGGGCCTTGGCGACGGCGCCAGTGTTGGTTTGGACATGCAATTTGCTGTAAACCCTGCGCAAATGGGTTGAAACGGTGTGCACACTGAGGTCCAACAGGTCAGCAATCTCCTTCTTGAGCAAACCGTCCGCCATCAACCGCAAAATCTCCCGCTCCCGCAACGTCAGATCATAATCATCCAAGCATTTCTGGCTCGGCTCCATCGTCGCAAAGGCGTCCAGCACCTTGCGCGCCACCTCCGGGGTCATCGGCGCCCCTCCACTCACCACCTGCTCAATGGTTTGGCCAATCTGGTCGATGCCGGCCGACTTGAGCACGTATCCTGACGCTCCCGCACACACCGCCCGGAAAATTTTATCGGCATCATCGAAGACAGTGAGAATGACGACACGGGCGTCTGGGGCGAGATGGCGGAAAGTAGCCAACGCCTCGATGCCGTCCATACCCGGTAGTTGCACGTCGAGCAAAATCACGTCGGGCGGGGCGTCGGTGGCAAGCGCCGTGAAGGCCGCCTCGACCGAGCTGAAATTGCCGTCGCAAGTCATGCCAACGAGACTGTTGACGACGCGTTGGACGCCCATGCTGAACATGGCGTTGTCTTCCACCAGCCATACGCGGATCGGATTCTTATGGGTTGTTGTCATAGTAAATCAGGATTTCAAAGGAGCCTTGAAGACGACAGTCGTACCCCGGCCGGGCGCGCTTTCCAAGCGGCAAATGCCCTTCAGGCGTTCAGCCCTGCGCTGGAGGTTGCTCAGGCCGTGGCCGCTATTTGTTACGGCATGCGGATCAAAGCCAGTGCCATCGTCGCGCACGGTGAAGGCCAGGTGGGAGGGACTGATTGCGAGGTGAACCTCCACGCGGGAAGCGGCGGCGTGGCGTCGGACGTTGTTGAGGGTTTCCTTGAAGGCTAGGAACAAGTGGCGGCGGAAAAGCAGCGACAATTCCCGATTGCGAAACTCTGGAGGCTCGACCACCACACCCACCGGAAGATCCCCCAGCATGCGCATCACCGATTGGCGCATCTTCAAGACCAACTCACGCAAGGTCATTTTGCCGGGTTGTATCAGCCAAACAATGTCCTGCATCGATACGGAGGTTTCCTCGGCAGCCTCCTTGATCGCCTTGAAATCATTTCGGGCCTCCTCGTCGAGCCCGCTGTGACGGCTCCCCATCTCGCTCAACAAGACGATGCCACCGAGGTTGCTGCCGATATCGTCGTGGAGATCCCGCGCGATTTGCTCCCTCAAGCGCAGTGCCTCCCGGCGGCGCAGCGCCCGTTGACTCATCAGCATCCATGCCCAGCCCAATACCGCCACGCCGCCCAAACTTCCTCCGCCAACACTCAGGGTCGTAACCACTTGGCGCACCTTCCGGTCCCGCCGTGCCTCTAACATAGACTGTTCCTTCACCAAGCGTCCACGCTGCCCGATGAGATCAAGATACTCGGGAAGCTCGATGAGGCGGTGGCGGCTCGTGTAGCCATCCACCACGAATCCCGGTGCCCAGCGGGTCGAACCCGGCTTGTCCGCGGCGTCTAACACGCGGACCGGTTTACCGAGGGCCACATTATTGTTTCCGGCATAGACCTGCACCTCGGCCAAGGCAAAGCTGTGGAGTTTTTCGCGAGCCCAGAGGACCTTGGAGAGCAAGCGGATGTAGCGGCCAGCGCGACCGGTGCAGGGCATCACGACCGGGCTGCCCCAAGGATGGCCGAGGAAGTTAGGGCCGTTGCGCATTTGCCAGACCTTATTTTCGAACTCCGGATCCGTCGCTATTTCCACCTGCATCGTTTTGGGAAACCCCCGGCCTCCCACCACTTCACGATCCTCCGATTCCACCCCGATGAGCCGGATCTCGTCAATCGCGTATTCCCTCCCCAAGTCCACCACCAGCCATTTCCCGGCTCCGGACAAATCGGCCGGGGCACTTAGATAGCCATCCGTCGGGCTCGGATCTACCGTCACGGGTGCCCCCAAGGCGCTCTGCGAGTCAACGATCCGGTTCACCGCCCAATTGGGAAATAAGTCCAGATGACTCGTGGCTGTGGCCAGGCAACCCGCCGCCACGTTGCGATTTCCCGACATGACCATCAATTCTTCCATGGCCCAGAAAAACCCATCTTCAGCGGCCACGTGCTTCGTCGAGGTGAGGCGCACATAACGCGCCGTGACCACCCCTGTGCGGAAAACCAGCGGATAGAGCCCGGGGTTTTCCACGTCCTCCGCAGTCCGGTCGACCACCACCACCGCCCCCGTCATCTCGGCATTGTCTGCCACCTCAAGCTTGAAGCGCAGGGGAAATCCATAGCCTTCCCCTTGCGACTTAATCGTGGGAATATGCACGGGCACCGTCACCAATGTGTCAATCGGATAGCTCCGGCCGAGGTCCAGTTGCACCCAATTTGCTTCGTCCTGCACTAAGATAGTGCCGCTGTGAAACCCGTAGCGTGCTCCCTGGGCACCGCCCTGCAAGGCCGGCAATCTCTCAATCTCGCCTGCCAATTGCGCCAGTCTGAGGTCGGCCTCGAGTACTTCACGACTAAAAAACCGTGCCAAGCGTTCCGAGGCCGACGGGACCTCCGCACGGAGGCCGCCGCCAGCACCAATCGCTAACAACACCAACATAACTGTCCAAACCCGTACCATCCGGCCAAGGATAATTCGAGCAGGCAAAATGTAAACTACAGATAAGGTATTCTGCTTTTTTCAAAGCAAAGGTTTGCCGAACAGCCCCGGGGGCCAGCCACTTGCCAGTCCATGCCTTCCCTGGCCACCAGCAGCACTCGGCGCTCATGCATCGGTGACAGGTGCCGGGGCGCGGCGGCGGGAGCGCAGCAATAGCGAGCCACCTAACAAGGATGCCAGCGCCAGCGCATTGGCGGGTTCGGGCACTGCACTGACATCCATGAACCTGGCGACTGCAAGCGTATCGATCGATGCTCCAGAGTCATCGTAAGCAAAACCGTAAAGCGTGGTGCCAGAGGCGTCCATCCCGATTTCAGCCCAGCCATAAAGCGCGTGTTCGAAGGACGGGACGGTTTCCGGAATCTGTACGTACTCGGCCACCTCCTGGCTGGCCCATGTTGAAGAATTCGTTTGTTCTGGTCCGTTGATCATGTTGCCGGTGGGAACGAAAGCATCCATAACAAAGCCGACGGATCCTCGCGCGCCGCTGCCCCAAAGCTGTGAGCTTGGAATTGGAAGAGGATGAGTAACATCAGGACCGATGAGGAATCCATGGCCAACCTGTATCGTGGTGGTGCCATCAGCCAATGGGTTGTAATTGTGCATTGATGCATCATACCAGCGTTCTCTAATTTCGTTATATATATAGTTCGTGGTTTCTATATCGGAATTTTTCGACTATCAGAGAAATCGGAAAAAAGTAGAGTAAATTATCGTTTAACCGTTAATGATGAGTAACTTGAAGTATTTCAAAAAATCCGTCCTGGACGGCAGCCAGCGCCAGTTGAAATCCCAAACACAAAACATGGTACCGTTCTCGCATTGGATGGCAGCGAGACTGAGGCTGGCGCTCTGTCCTCTCCCGGATTTTTTCATAAAATTGCTTGGAAAAAACGCGCGGCTGGCTAGGTTCGCGCTGAAAATGATTGCCATGGCACCGGTAGTGGATCTTCCACTTTTGGTTTGCAAGGTGTCGCAACACAAGATGCTTATGTCCATATGTCTATCCAATAGTATCACCTTCGTCAGCCGCTGCCTTGGCGTTGCTGGCGCGGTTGCCATGCAACACATTTCCGGTGGCTTCCGCTGGCTCGTGCCGCTGCTCATGCTCTGCTGCCTGGTGAATCGCCTGCCGGCGGACCAGTTCGGGGACTTCACCTACACGGACCATGGCACTTCCATCACCATCACCGGGTACCCGGCCACCGCGGCGGGAGCCGTGGCCATCCCCGCGACCATCGTCGGCAAACCCGTAACCCTCATCGGAAATGAGGCATTTCGTGATTGCACCGGCCTGACCCGCGTACTGATTCCGGCCAGCGTGATCGGCATTGGTAGCAAGGGATTTCAGGGTTGCACCCTTCTAAGCGGTTCGACATTTCTCGGCAACGCTCCGACCCTGGCAGACAATGTTTTCACCGGGGTGGCCAGCGGGTTCCAAGTGTATTTCTACAACGGGAAAACGGGTTTCACCACGCCGACTTGGAATGGTTACCCAGCGGTCAACCTGGGGGATCCCTCGTCGGCCAAAGATATCCTCACCTTCTCCTTCCCGGGGCTGCCCACGGCCACAATCTCCGGGCTTAATATCAACGTGTCGGCTCCCTACGGCACCGCTCTGACAAACACGACACCCAGCTACACGCTTTCCGCATTGGCGTCTGGCGATCCGCCTTCCGGTATCGCCATGGACTTCACCAATCCGCGCACCTATATCGTCACCGCCCAGGATGGATCCACTCAGGAATACATCGTGACAGTGTGCATCGTTGCGGCGTTCACCAGCCCAGCGCCGCCGGCAACCGGCAATGTCGGCACCCCCTATAACCACACATGCACGGCGTCTGGAACCACTCCCATCACATATACGGTGACTGCTGGTGCGCTGCCCAACGGTCTAACACTCGGGCCAGACGGAGTGATCTTCGGCACTCCCGACACCATGGGTAACTACAGTGGTACAATCACCGCCGCCAACGGTGCCCTGCCCGACGCCACCCAGGGGTTTTCAATTGTCATCGGCCCGGCTTTGCCAGAGATCGCCGTCGAGCAACCACTCGGCACCAACCTCAGCGACGGCAGCGCCAGCATCAATTGTGGCCGTGTCATCGTCGGCAATTCGTCGAGCCCTATCACCTTTACCGTTAAAAATCTCGGTGTCGGCGATCTAACCGGACTGGCCGTGACCAAGGATGGCACCCACGCGAACGACTTCACCGTCGGCTCCCTGGGCACCACCACGCTGACGAGCGGCACCAGCACCACTTTGACCGTGACATTTGCGCCCGGAGCCACGGGTACGCGCACGGCGGCCATCCATATTGCCAGCAACGACGGGGATGAGAACCCGTTCGACATCATGCTCAGCGGCACGGGTACCATTACGCCCAGCGTATTCACATGGGCCGGTGCCGTGACTGGCAATTGGAATGATGCCACGAAATGGACCGATGATCAAGCCATCGGCATGGTGCCAAACGCGGGCGGCCAGGCGAGCTACAGTCTCAACTTCAACATTCCCGGCGTTTATACCGCCACACATAACCTAAGTGCGGGGTTCCTACTCAACCAGCTCAATTTTGGCGGCTCCTCCGCGACCCTCGCCGGTAATAGCCTGTCATTTTCCGCCAACTCGGGCACCCTGCCGCAACTCAATCAAAATGCCTCCGGTACGGTGGCGATCAGTAATCCACTGGGCTTGGCGGCCGAACTAACAGCCGGCGGCTCAGGGACCGGTCCGGTGGCTCTCACGGGTGTGATCTCCGGCACGGGCAAACTGACCAAGACCGGCCCTTGCACGGTGACACTCAGTGCCGCCAATACGTATGCCGGCGCCACCACGATCAACCAAGGCACCCTGCAACTCGGCAATGGAACGACCAATCCAACAATCAACAGTACCTATAACATCGCATCCGGTGCCACCTTGGGAATTCGCTATAACTCCAGCGGTGCGGTGGCGCAGACATGGTCGAAATTCACCGGTGCAGGAACTCTGGCCCTCGCCTCTGCCAAGACTAATGACCAAGCCTGGGGAATCGGGGCACTGCCCGCCACCTTCACCGGCAAGTTGCGAATCGAAGGCGGACGGGTGTACACGGTGGCAGCTGGCGATCATGGATTGGGTGGAGCCACCACCGTGGAAGTGCTCAACGGCGGCCACCTCGGAATGTGGTTCGGCGGAACATTCACCCAGAATTTTATCATAGCGGGCACCGGCTACGGCGAAACCGGTTATGAAGGAGCGCTGCGCTTCGGCGATGTCGGCATCACCACCACCTTGGCCGGTCCACTGACCTTGGCCGGCAATGCCACTATTGGTGCGCGAGGCACGGGGGTTATATCTAGCACGATTGCCGAATCAACTCCGTCGAAACTCACCATCGGCACCAGCTCAATGACCGGCACGATGAGCCTCACCGGCACCAATACCTATAGCGGCGGCACCACGCTATCCTCCGGCACCTTGTCCCTGGGCAGCATCGGTGCCATCGGCACCACCGGCACCATCACCTTCAACGGCGGTACGCTGCGCTCGACAGCAGCCAATACCACCGACTACTCGGCACGCTTCAGCACCGCCGCCTCACAAGCCTACAAGCTCGATACCAACGGCCAGAACGTGACACTGGCCAACGCGCTTACCAGCAGTGACGGCACCCTCAACAAGCTCGGCACCGGAACCCTCACCCTCACCGGAGCCAATACCTACAGCGGTGGCACCGTTCTAACAGGAGGAACCTTATCCCTGGGCAGCAGCGGCGCTCTCGGTACCACCGGCACCATCACCTTCAGCGGCGGCGAGTTACAAGCCACCGCAGCTAACACCACCGATTACTCCGCGCGCTTCAGCGCCGCCGCCTCACAAGCATACAAGCTCGACACCAATGGCCAGGCCATCACCTGGGCAAGCGCACTCACCAGCAGCGGCGGATCGATTACTAAATCAGGCAGCGGCACCCTGACGCTGAGCGCTACCAATACCTATAACGGCATCACCACTATCACTGACGGCGTGCTGCAAGTGGGCGACGGCGGAACCACCGGCTCGCTGGGCAGCGGCACGGTGACCAACAACGCCACGCTGCTGCTCAACCGATCCGATAATGCCACCCTGGCTAACAATATCCAGGGAACCGGTGGCCTGACCAAAACCGGGGCTGGCACCACAACCCTCACGGGATTAAATTTCTATAGTGGCGCTACCCAAATCTCCAATGGCACGTTGAAGATGACAAGCAATGCCGCTCTTCCCGGAATCCTCACGCACCGCTGGAGCTTTAACGGCAATCTGAACGATTCGGTGGGGAAGAGTACCGCCACGGTTGTCGGCGGCGTGGCTATTGGGACAAATCAAGTCACACTCTCCGGCGGCGCAAGGGGCAACTCGTATGTTTCCCTAGGCAGCAACCTCCTGCCCACTTCCAACTCGCCGCTCACCATCGAAGTGTGGGCCACGCAAATATCAACTCAGAATACTTGGTCGCGCATTTTCGACTTTGGTAGCAGTACGAGCAATTACGTGACGATGATATGGAATTGTTTTGGCGATGTGAACACCGACCGGATCGATTTGACAAACAGCAGCGTCACGACAACGCGGGACTGCGCCTTGCAACCCTATACTCTGAACAGGGAATATCACATTGCTATAGTGATCATTCCTAACGGTAGCGGCACGATCATCGAGGTATATAAGATGGATGGCAATGGCAACGTGCTGGCCTCTGATCATTACAACAGTACTTGGACCTTGGCCCAACTGACCCAGACCAACATGTGGCTGGGCCATTCCCAGTATGCTGCGGATAACGACGCCAACGCCAGCTATAACGAGGTGCGCATCTGGAACTCTGCGCTGAGCCAGGCACAACTCAGAGCACTTGCGGCGGCAGGCCCGGATGCCATTCTGGCGGGCGGGTTGGGTGGTAACAGCACCCTGCAAACCGCGGCTGGAACGACGCTCGATCTGAACGGATCTAGCCAACAGGTTGCTGCGCTCACCGGCCTCGGCGGCACCATTACCAACAGCGTCGGTAACGCCTCCTTGATAACCGGCGGCGACAACACCAGCTCAGCTTTCTCCGGCACGATCCAGGGGGCGACATCGCTCACCAAGACCGGCACCGGCACGCTGACGCTCTCCGGCACCAATACTTACACCGGCACCACCACAGTTGCTGCGGGCACCTTGCAAGCCGCCAAGCCAGCCGTGCTGCCCGGACTAACATTACCCGGCAGAATTATCGTGGCCGACGGCTCCATACTGGCGGTCAATGCCGGTGGCAGCGGCGAGTTCACCGCCGCCGACATCACCAGTCTCCTAACGAATACCACCTTCACGTCAGCCACCTCGATGCTGGGAATCGACACAACCAACGCGACTGCGGGAACATTCACCTATGCTTCTAACATTACAAGTGCCTGCAGCCTGGGCAAATTCGGCAGCGGCACGCTGACCCTCTCCGGGACGGGCAATACCTACAGTGGCGTGACCACAGTCGCCGCCGGGACCCTACAAGTCAATGGTTCGCTGGGCGCAGGCGCTGGGCTGGTGAGCATCCCTACCGGCGGTACTCTCGGCGTGGGTCAGGCTGCCAGCATCGCCCGTGATGTGACCGTAAGCGGTGGCGTGCTCAACCTCGCGGGCACCTTGGCGGAGGGCACCACATTGACCCTCACTGCGGGCACGGTCAACGTGACCGGCCCAGGCGCGAGAGCGGCCAGCGTGGCGCTTTCCGTACCGGGTGCCATACCCGTGCTGAGCGCTCCGGTGGGCCAGGAGTTAGCCATAACTAACAAAATGACCCAAACTTTGGGGGATGGTGCCATCACGCTCAGCGCTGGCAGTACGCCATTCAAGGTGGTTGGTGGCAATGTGGTGAACCACATCGAGCAACTCATCTTGCAGGGTGGATCCACGAAAATCGAGCGGTTGCCGATGGCGGCAGGGCTGGATGTACGCGCCTGGTTGGAAGCCCCCTTGGGTGGCAACATGTTTGATCTGCCGGGCACGCCGAGCCACAGCACCTATGCCGGAACTCTCGGCTATGCCACCGGTGCCATCCATCTGAACGGCAACGATCATGAGCACTTCACCAGTACGTGGGACGGCACTAGCGGCGTCGTGACCGGTCCCAAGCCAAGCGGCTATCAGGATTTCTACACGGTGGAATATCGCGGAAAACTCTATGTCCCCACCACCGGAAGCTATCGCTTTTCACTCACCAGTGATGATGGCAGCGCCATGTGGATCGATCCTACTAGCGCCAACCCGAGCTATGGCACGGCCATAGTTCAAAATGGCGGATTCCATCCGATGCAGCAGGTCAATTCCGAGATAATCACTCTAACCTCTGGCTACCATGACATCATTGTGAGGTACTTTGAGAACAGCGTGGGCAACGGTCTATATGTCCAATGGGATCCGACGGGCGGAACCACCTACGTAGATATTCCGGGTGCCAACTATTTCCACGGCAGCGGGACCCTAACCGCAGGGTTGGACGTACGGGCATGGCAACGCTCCGCGCTAGATGGAATCCTGTTCGATTTGCCCGGTTTGCCGAACCACAGTACCTTCGCCGGAACGCTCGGTTATGCGACCGGTGCCATCCACCTGGGCAGCTCTAATCATGAGCATTTTGCCAGCACCAATGATGGCAGCAGCGGTGTCCTGAGCGGGCCGATGCCAAGCGGCTATAGAGATTTCTACACGGTGGAATATCGCGGGAAACTATTCATCCCAGCCACCGGCTCGTACCGTTTCGCTCTAGCCAGCGACGATGGCAGCGCCATGTGGATCGATCCGGCAAGCACCAATCCGGCCATCGGCATGGCTAACATCCAAAGCGTCGGTCCTCATGGGATGCAACCCGCGAATTCAGGCCAGATGACGCTGAACGCCGGCTATCACGACTTCATTGTACGGTTCTATGAGGTGACTAGCTATAACGGCCTCTACGTCCAATGGGATCCTACCGGCGGAACTAACTTTGTCGATATCCCAGGTACCAATTTTTTCCATGTCAGCGAGTCACCTGGCTCGGTGAACCTGTCCACCACCGAGTTGGCGGTGAGCGCCGACAGCACACTGGATCTGGGTGCGGCGGCTGCGGCTACCTTGGGAAATCTGAATCTAACGGCTGGCACCTTGGCATTCCAATCGGCCACCAGTGTGAGTGCTGACACCATCACCGCCACCGCCACCAGTGCCATCGCCACCGGCGTGCCGCTATCACTGCGTACCGGCAACGTGACCGTGGCCAGCGGCAAAATCCTCACGGTCAATCCGCCCGTTGTTGATGGCGTGACTCCTACTTCTCTGACAAAGCTTGGCACCGGCACGCTAGTACTCAACGGCGCGAACACCTACAGCGGCCACACCATCGTAGGCGCAGGCACGCTCAAGCTCACCAAGCCAACCCTCAATGATGCTTCCTCCGTCACACTTGCCAGCGGTACCAAACTCGAACTCGCCTTCTCCGGCACAGACACCGTGGACAACCTCATCATCGGCACCGCCCAGTTGCCCGCAGGTATCTATAACTCGTCCCATGAGACGTATGGGACGTATTTCACCGGCACCGGCTCACTGACCGTGCTCACCAGCACCAACCGACCAGCCACCAGCACAACACTGGCACTAGCAAGCGGCGGCAATCCATGTGACTTCGGTGCCAGCCTGACCTACACCGCAACGGTGGTCGGGGCCACACCCACGGGGAATGTGATCTTCCGTGATGGTGCCGTAGTGTTAGGCACCGTGGCGCTCAACGGATCGTTCAAGGCGAATCTTACCACCAGCGGCTTGGCCAGCGGCGCGCACCTCATCACTGCCCGGTATGCGGGTGATGCGAACAATGCACCCGGAGATTCCACGCCACTTGCGCAAAACGTCGGAGATGCGGTCAGTCTCAGCTACACCTTCAGTTCCGCAACGGGTGTCGCGGTGACGACTGGCTCCTACACCGCTAGCGGCGCGCTGAATCTATCGCTTGGGTTCGCGCCAGCGACGGGCACCAATCTGATGGTGGTGAAGAACACGGGATTGAGTTTCATCACCGGCACGTTCAGTAATTTGGCGCAGGGGCAGCTTGTGTCGCTGACGTTCAATGGCTCGACCTATAACTTTGTGGCCAACTATTACGGCGGCACCGGTAATGACCTGGTGCTCCAGTGGGCGGCCACACGGCCACTGGCTTGGGGCGATAATAGCAATGGCCAATTGGGTAATAGCAATAATACCTATAACACGGTGCCGGCGGCAATGAACACCAGCGGCGTGCTCGTCGGCAAGACACTCACCGCGCTTTCCGCTGGGCGTGCTCATGTCCTGACGCTGTGCGCGGATAACTCTCTGACCTCCCGTGGCTACAATGGCTATGGACAGTTGGGCGACGGCAGCTTGACCGACAGTTATATGCCACTGGCGGTGAGCACCACGTTAGCGCTGTATGGCAAGACGGTGGTGGCGGTTGCCGCTGGGTATATGCACAGTCTGGCGTTGTGTTCCGATGGCATGGTAGCCGCTTGCGGATATAACAATGATGGCCAGTTAGGAAACAATAGCATAACTAACAGCTTGGTGCCTGTGGCGGTGAATACTGCGGGAGTTCTTGCAGGCAAGACAGTGATCGCGATCGCCGCAGGTGAGTACCACAGCCTGGCGCTGTGCTCCGACGGCACGCTGGCGGCCTGGGGATATGGCGGCGACGGCCAATTGGGAAATAACAATACGGGCACCAGCACGGTGCCGGTGCTGGTGGACGCCACGGGTGTGCTCGCAGGCAAGACTGTGGTTGCCATTGCCGCAGGAGAACGGCATAATCTGGCACTGTGCGCCGACGGCACGCTGGCCGCCTGGGGATTAAATAGCAATGGCCAGTTAGGCATTAACAGCACAACCAACAGCTTAGTGCCGGTGGCGGTGAACACGGCGGGGGTGCTAGCGGGCAAGACGATCGTCGCTATCGCCACCGGACGGAGTCACTGTTTGGCGCTGTGCTCGGACGGCACGCTGACAGCCTGGGGTTACAATGGCCTAGGTGCGCTGGGCAACAACAGCACGACGCAAAGCAATGTGCCCGTACTCGTAAGCACGTCGGGTGTGCTCGCAGGCAAGGCCGTGAGCAATATCGCCGCAGGACAATATCACAGTTTGGCGCTATGCACGGATGGCACACTGGCCACATGGGGATACAATAACAAAGGCCAACTGGGCAATAACAGCACATCCACTAGCCTCGTGCCGGTACTGGTAAACACCAGCGCCCTAGCCGTTGGCGAACGCTTCATCGGGATAACCAGCGGTGAAATTTCCGACTTCACACTCGGCCTCGTGGCCATGGCACAGCCGGCACCCCGGATTGTTGTCGAACAAACCGGCGGCACAGTCATCGCCGATGGCTCGGGGCAGGACTTTGGCAACACCGCGCTCGGCTCGACGAGTACCCGGACTTTCACAATCAGGAATGCCGGAACCGCGGCTCTAACTGGAATTACGGTGACCAAGGATGGCCCACACGCCGGGGACTTCACGCTCACCACAGCGCCGGCGTCCACGGTGGCGGCGGGTGGCACCACCACCTTGCTGGTGACCTTCAGCCCGTCGGTCGCGGGGGCGCGGGCGGCGGCCATCCACATTGCAAGTAACGACGTCCAGGTAAATCCGTTCGACATCTCCCTCATCGGTAACCTCAGCACCGCGGCAGCCATCGATCAGCTGGGCGTGACCATCACCGACGGCGGTAGCGTGCCATGGGTTACCCAAAGCGCAATCACCCATGACGGGGTGGCTGCGGCACGCAGTGGAACCATCGGCGACAACCAGGAAAGCTGGCTGCAAATGCCGTTGACGGTTAGCGGACCTGGGACGCTCACGTATTGGTGTAAGGTATCATCGGAAGCTAACGATTACCTGGAGTTTTATCTGGATGCTGCGCGTCAGAGTTATATATCCGGGGAAACCAACTGGCAGCAGCGCAGCGTGGGGATTTCCACTGGATCCCATACCTTGAAGTGGCGCTATGTGAAAAATTCCTCGCTCTCCAGCGGCCAGGATGCCGCTTGGCTCGACGAGGTGACATTTGCGCTGGTGCCGACGGTTTTCACCTGGGCCAGTGGTACGTCTGGCAATTGGAACGATGCCACAAAATGGACCAATGATCTGGCCGACGGTGCCGCGCCAAGCGCCACCGGACGCGTGGACTATAACCTCAACTTCAACGCCACCGGCACCTTCAGCGCCAGTAATAACCTGAATTCCGGCTTCCTGCTCAACCAGCTCAATCTCGGCGGTTCCACCGTGACGCTTAGCGGAAACAGTCTGGCCTTTTCCGCTAACGGGTCCACCTTGCCGCAGCTTAACCAGAATTCCGCTAGCACAATCTCCGTCTCCGCTCCCCTCAGTTTGGCATCCAATCTAACTATCGGCGGCTCCGGCAGCGGGGCTCTGTCACTCACGGGTGTGGTCTCCGGCAGCGGCCTGCTGACCAAGAGCAACGCCAGTTCTGTTACCCTATCAGGAGCCAATACCTACACCGGTGGCACCACGATCCAAGCCGGCACGCTGGCCTTGGGCAGCCAGGCGAACACCGCGCTCGGCACGGGATTGGTGACGCTAAACAGCGGCACCACGCTAACCCTCAACAGGAGTACCCTGGCTAACAATTTCACCCTCTCAGGCGGGACGGTTGCGGCGTCGATCGGGGATACCTTGAACGGAGCGATCAATCTGGCAGCCACCTCCGTCATGGATACGGGTTCCACTGGAAACCTAGCGATCAATGGCAACATGAGTGGTACCGGCGGCATGACAAAAAATGGCTCAGGCACCGGCATCGTGGTCCTTAATGGCACTAACACCTACACCGGACCCACGACCGTCAATGGCGGAATTCTCCAACTCACCAAGCCGGGGGCGCTTTACAACGCAACGGAGGCGAGCTGGATTCCGGCTAACATCAGCGTCGCCAGTGGGGCCACGTTGCGGGTCAATGTTGGCGGCGCGAGCGATTTCACCCCTGCCCAGGCAGGTACGCTGATCTCGAACCTCGTTAAGGGAATATCTAACAATGGATTAAAAGCCGGATCCTACGTTGGTTATGATACCCTCAATGCCGGGTCCACGGTGGTCATCACACCTAATAACATCACGGATTCGAGCGGTACGGGTGGCGGTGTGATTGGGCTGAGGAAATACAGTGCCGGCACGCTTCAACTCAGTGCTGCCAACACATACACCGGCAAGACATATATCGAAAGCGGCACGCTGAGAGTGGCTTCCTTCAACAGCGTCAATAGTGGCATTCCGTTATTGGCAGGCAGCAGCCTGGGCACACCAAGTACCATAGCCAATGGCATGATCGACTTCGGATCATCCGGCACGGCGTTTGCCGGCGGTGTCGTCTATACAGGAACTGGCGAGACCACCGACCGTTCGCTTTTCTTCGCTGGTTCGATCGGCACGCTGACGTTGGATCAATCAGGCAGTGGTCTGTTGAAGTTGACCGGCACGCTGACATTTTCCGCTAGCAACAGCAAAGCCGTAACGCTCCAGGGGTCCACCGCGGGCACGGGTGAAATCGCCGGCAACATTAGCAATGGCTCAGGCGCTACCACGGCGCTCATCAAAAACGGTACCAGCATATGGACCCTATCCGGTTCTAACACCTATACCGCAGTGACCACGGTAACCGCTGGTGTCCTGCTACTCAACAGCGCAACGGCGTTGCCCGGCGGCATAGGTACCACCGGTGGCACCAGCGCCCTGACCTTCAACGGTGGCGCAATCGGTTTGGGCAATGGCAACTTCACCCGTAGCCTCACGGCGGTAGGCATCACGAGTGGCGTCAACTTCACCGGCAATGGCGGATGGGCGGCGTATGGTGCGGACCGGGTGGTGAATCTCGGGGGGGCCTCAGCCCCTGTCATCTGGGCGGCGGCGAACACCGGCTTCAATTCCAAGCTACTGATACTTGGTGCCGCCACGGCCACACATACGGTCGATTTGCAGAATCCGCTCGACTTGGGAACGACTATTCGCGTCGTCCAGGTGTATGATGGCACCGCCGCTATTGATGGCAAACTGAGCGGTAATCTAACGGGCAGTGCCGGTGGCGGACTGCTCAAAACCGGCAACGGCGCGTTGGTACTCACCGGTTCTAACACATACATCGGTGACACCTATGTAGTGGCCGGCACGCTGGTTCTAGCCGAGAAAGCCGGCTTGAAGTTTGTAGTTACCAACGCAGCAACCAACCGCATCACCGATTCCGGTTCCGGTCTCGGCACGGTCATATTGAATGGTGCGTTCACCATCGATACCACCGCCGTGACGGCCGCGTCCGGTTCCTGGAACTTGGTGGATTGCGCTGCTCTAGCAGAAACATTCGGGCCAACCTTCACCATCGCCGGGGGGGCCTGGACGGAAGCCGGCAACGTGTGGACCAGGATTGAAGGAGTGAAGATTTGGACGTTCACGGAAAGCACCGGCACGCTCACGTTGGCCAACATCCCGCCGCCGTCAGTGACCACCGGCACCGTAAGCGGCACCACTGCAGCTGTTGCGACCCTTAGCGGTACGGTAAATCCTAATGGATTAGCCAGCACCGCGCTCTTTAAATACGGCCTGAGCTCCACATACGGGCAGACGGCGAGCGTGACTCTCTCACCTAGCAACGGGTTAACGGACCAGAACATCAGTGCGGGCATCAGCGGGTTGCAAGCGGCCACGACCTATCATTACTGTCTTTTCGCCAGCAATCCGATAGGTACGGGATGGGGAGAAGACAAGACGTTTACAACCTATCCGCAAGTGCCTTACACCTACATTAGCGCGAACGGTAAGATCACGATCACCGACTATACCGGACCTGGCACCGTGGTCAACATTCCCAGCACGATCAACGGCTTGCCGGTCACCACCATCGGGAGTTTCGCTTTCTATAATCGTGCCGATCTGACGAGTATCACGCTGCCGGCCAGCGTCACCAGCATCGAGGACTTCGCATTCTATTGGTGCACCGGGTTGACTAACATGACACTTCCGGCCGGGCTCATGAGCCTCGGCGACTTTGCATTCTATGACTGCAGCAGTCTGACGGGCATCACGATCCCAGGCGGAGTGATTGACATCGGGAGTTATGCGTTTGCATTGTGCGACAGTCTGGCCAGCGTAAGAATCACCAATGGTGTCCTCAGTATTGGCGAGGGCACGTTCTATGGTTGCGCCCAGCTGACCCAGGTGACGATTCCAGCCAGCATCACCAGCATCGGACAATCCGCGTTCGCCTATTGCAGCGCCCTGCTGCAAGCATCCTTCACGGGCAATGCCCCGGCTATGGGAAAGAGCGTTTTTGATGGTAGCGCCAGCGGATTCACGGTGGATTATTTCGGCGATAAAACAGGTTTTACATCTCCGAAATGGTTAGGTTACGCCACGTTCAGCATGGTGGCTGGAACACCGTTCGCCACCTGGCTTGTAGAGAAATCATTGCCATACAATGCGAATCCGCTGGACGACCCTAACGGTGACGGGGTGAACTTGTTAATGGCTTATGCCCTCAACCTTGAACCCGCGCAGGACCTAAACGGAAAGATGCCCCAGGCAGCGTACGTTGCAGGCCGGATGGGCATCACGTTCTACGCGGGCCGAGTTGGCGTAACATATATCGTAGAGAGCAGCACCAACCTGGTGGATTGGACCAGCGATAACGTTACCATATCCGCCCCTGATGCCAACCAGGTTCGCACGGCATCGGTGGCCATGACCGTTCCAAGCCGCTACCTGCGCTTGAGGG